>JAVVRI010000104.1:0-11076 GCA_036654795.1 Tannerellaceae bacterium | reverse complement strand
ACCGTAAAGGACTGTTTAAACATCAATTATAAATACGATTATAGAGGAAAGATAGAAACTTTCTGCAAAAGGCGCTTCTGCTTAGTGGACTTTTTTCTCTGCAGTCTTGACCGAATTGCTTAGATTTGCACTTGCTATTTGAATCTGCAACCTGTCAGTAAACTTGAGTTATTTTAAAAAATCCGACAGAAATTGTATCTTTGCCTCCTCAATCATGAATAATAACACACTGATATGAAGAAGAATCTGTACATAATGCTTTGCCTTTTAGTCTTTAGTGGTTATGCTGCTGCACAGGAGGTAAAAGGATATGTTTATGACGCCTCTACGAACGAAGCACTGCCCGGCGTCAACATCTTTTATAAAGATAAGGAGGGCACGAAGGGAATTTCCACCGATGTGGATGGATTCTATGAGGTAAAACTACCAGAGGGAAAGGTAACGCTCACCTTCAGCTATCTTGGTTATGAGGCAGAAAGTCATCCGGTTCAGGCACGAAAGGGTCAGACGCTCACCTGGGACGTTAAGATGAAGATGACGGCTAATGCGATGGACGAAGTAGTTGTCAGCGTAGGGCGTTACGAACAGAAGTTGAGCGAAATAACCGTCTCCATGAATGTACTGAAGGCAACGGAAATAGCCAGACAAACACCGACCGACCTGAGTGCCGTGCTAAACACAATGTCAGGCGTAGACATCACAGACCGCCAGCCCTCCATCCGCGGAGGAAGTGGCTGGACGTATGGGGTTGGCAGCCGCAGCCAGATTCTGGTAGACGGCATGTCCGTACTAACCCCTGCCGTGGGTGAGATTAACTGGAACATGGTCCCGATGGAAAACATCGACCAAGTGGAGGTAATCAAAGGCGCCTCCTCTGTGCTTTACGGTTCGTCGGCTCTAAACGGATTGATCAATGTACGTACCAGCCGTCCGGCTTTGGAGCCACTTACACGCATCAATGCCTACGTCGGCATCTATGGTAATCCGGACAAGAGCAGTTACAAATGGGGTAGCAAAAGCCTCTGGAAAGATGGTAATTATAAGGTTAAACCTTTTCTACATAAGAACATTCTTTCGGGCGTAGCCAATCCGATGTATAACGGACTGGACTTTTCGCACAGCCGTCGTGCCGGCAATCTGGACGTATCGGTCGGTCTAAACATCTTCTCGGACGAAGGATACCGGGAAGGTAATTACAATGAGCGTTTCCGTATTGGCGGCAACCTGACTTGGCACGACCCGAACGTTTCGGGGTTAAATTATGGATTAAACGCCAACTTCCTCTCCAACGATTATGCCGGATTCTTTATCTGGCGTTCCTCCGAACAGGCTTATCAGCCCTCGCCCCTGACCAGCCTTGGCAGGAAGGGTACCAGCTTCTACATCGACCCTTTCCTAAACTACACGAACGAACAGAAGCGCACCACGCACCGCGTAAAGGGACGTTTCTATCATAAATCGGACGAGATTATTTCAGATCCTACGGATAAATCCATCTTCGAGATTGCCGACCGCATGGGCTTCGACTACAACTCCATTCCGGAGTTGATCAACATAGCAAAAGATCCGAAAGAGACATTGCTCCCACTCGTTCTGCCACACATTGGCGAGATCATGAACGGCAACGTCAGCGGGCTGGCGAACGAGGTGATCACCCTCGGCAACCGCTTTTTCCCAACAGCGACGGCACCGGACTATGTAGACCTAATCTCTTGGGTGATGGGGCGTACGCCGCTACCCTCTTCAAAAGAAGAACTGATACCTTGGCTGACAAACTCTGCCACGCCAAAGACGAATAGTAGCCCGGCCGACCAAACAGCCTCCTACTATTTAGACTATCAGTTCAATAAGCGCTACGACCATTCGCAATTTACAACCGGTGCAACCTTTGAACACATCTATACAAACTCTCACGTCAGCGGAACACATCAAAGCGACAACGCAGCCCTCTTCTTTCAGTACGACCATAAGTTTATCGATAAGCTAAACCTCTCACTCGGTGTCCGGTTGGAGTATTACCGTGTAGACTCGCTGCTTGAAGAGGCACAAACGAAGATCTTAGGAGCCAAACTGCCCTTCAAGCCAATTTTCCGTGGCGGACTGAACTACGAATTGGCAGAATATAGCTTCATACGCGCCTCCTTCGGACAAGGTTACCGCTACCCCTCCATCATGGAGAAGTTTATTTATAAAGACATCGGAGGTGTAGCCGCCTATCCGAACCAAAACCTCAATGCCGAACGCGGCTTCAATGCCGAACTGGGCATCAAGCAGGGCTACCAACTGGGTAACTTCAAAGGTTTTATTGACGCCGCCGGCTTCTATACCTATTATCGAGACATGATCGAGTTCCAGTTTGGCGTATTCAACAACAGCACGATGGCCTATGTGGATAATTTGGGAGAAGTAATCAAGATGATTTCCAGAGGCGAGACACCCGGCATCGGTACCCGCTTCGAAAATGTAAATAAAGCCAAGATAGGCGGTCTGGATGTTTCTATTAATGGCGTTTACGACATCCGCCCGGACATGAAACTGCTCTATAACTTAGGATACGTATTCATCAACCCCATTGATGCCGATGCTGGGCAGCGCAACGAAGTTGAGGAAGCAAATAAAGATCTGCTAGCCATCAAGTCCAAGTCCAACACCTCCAACTACCTGAAGTATCGCCAGAAGCATACCGTAAAAGCCGTCCTCGACCTGCAATGGAAGCAGTTTAACCTCGGCACCAACATGACATGGAAAAGCAAAACGCTGGCCGTAGACTACTTCTTGGTAGACGAACGGGAGAAGGCAACGCCCGATGTGATGGATTACGTACGCAGCCTCATCTTTTCCGGCTTACACGACTATTGGAAGGAAAAGAACAACGGTTACTTCATGATGGATCTGCGCCTTGGTATGAACGCAACAAAGCATATCCGCGTACAAGCCATCGTAAACAACCTGCTGAACAGTGAATATAGCGTTCGCCCAATGGATGTTTCCGCTCCACGTACCTTCCTGCTACAAGTAGGAGCTACGTTCTGATGAAACAGAGGCTGATTGCAGAGTTTTTTTTGCCATCAGCCATTAAAAGTGCAGATATATCAGATATTTAATGTATTTTTGTCGAGAAATAAGAATATATCTGAAATAATGGGGATGCAGCAGCATAGCAGGGTACTAAGCGATACGGTGGAACAGCTTTCGGATGAAGCATCATACAAGCAACTATTCCATGCCTATCGGGACGAAGAGGCACTGCCTTCGGGCGAAGTGCTGAAAGAAATTGTAGACTTATGCCGCGCCATTCTTTTCCCCGGATATTATGGCAACGCACGTATCAGCCAGCAAACCATTCGCTTTCATACCGGCGTGAATGTGGAGACGCTCCACGCCCTGCTGACCCGACAGATTTATGCCGGGCTCTGCTTTAACGACAAAGCCTGTACACTCTGCGCCGGCGAAGTTGGCTATCTACGTGCCCAAAAGCTTTCAGAAGCATTCATCGCCACCCTTCCCGCCATGCGCTGTTTGCTGGCTACCGATGTGGAGGCTACTTATAACGGTGACCCAGCAGCGCAAAACGCAGGTGAAGTCATCTTTTGCTATCCCGGCTTCCGAGCAATTGGCAACTATCGCATTGCGCATCAGCTTTATCGGCTGAGCGTACCTTTTATTCCTCGTATGATTACAGAAATGGCACATTCGGAGACTGGCATCGACATACATCCCGGAGCCGAGATAGGTCATCATTTCACAATAGATCATGGCACTGGCACAGTGATTGGCGAAACAAGCGTAATAGGCAACTATGTACGCATCTTTCAAGGCGTCAGTTTGGCCGGAGAGAAACTTCCACCGGACGAGAATGGCAACACCATCCGGGGCATCATCCGCCATCCGCATGTAGAAGACCATGTTACGATCTATTCCAACGCCACCCTGCTGGGTAAGATTCACATTGGCCAAGGCGCTACTATTTGTGGTAACGTATGGCTGACGGAAGATGTTCCCTCCGGAGCGGTAATCACACAGAACAAAGCAACAAGATAAATATTTTATTAGTTACAATACAAACAAATGAACAACGAGACATTTGAAATGGTGGCCAAGACCCTATACGGGTTGGAAGAAATCCTGGCCGGTGAATTATTAGCATTAGGTGCCAACGACCTGCAAATCGGTCGGCGGATGGTTTCTTTTACAGGAAACATGGAGCTGCTCTATCGAGCAAACTTCTGTTGCCGCACCGCCCTTCGCATCCTGCGGCCTATTTATCACTTTAAAGCCAAAGATGCCGACACAGTGTACAACGAGGTAAAGAAAGTAGAATGGGAGAAGTATCTACCCATAGACAAAACCTTTGCCATTGACTCGGTAATCTACTCCGAAGACTTCAATCATTCTAAGTTTGTAGCCTATCGTACCAAAGATGCCATAGCCGATTACTATATGGAGAAAGTACAAAAACGCCCTTCGGTACGCGTAAACAATCCGGATTTGTATATCAACATACACATCTCCCACAACGACTGTACGCTGTCAATCGACAGTTCGGGCGAGAGCCTCCACAAACGTGGATACCGTATCGACCAGACCGAAGCGCCGCTAAACGAAGTGCTGGCTGCCGGTATGATCCTAAAGGCAGGTTGGAAGGGGAACACAAACTTCGTAGACCCGATGTGTGGCTCCGGTACACTGCTTATTGAGGCAGCTATGATCGCCCTCAACATCGCTCCGGGCGTACACCGCAAGGAGTTTGCTTTCGAAAAGTGGGTAGACTTTGACCAAGAACTGTTCGACCGCATCTACAATGACGAGACAAAGGAACGCGAATTCACCTTTAAGTGTTACGGCTCTGACATCTCGCCAGTAGCAATCGAAATTGCCCAAAAGAATATCCGCAGCGCCGGACTCGTTAAGTATATCGACCTACAAGTCATGCCGCTACAACAATACAGCGACGCCCCGCAACCGGGCATCATGATAACCAATCCGCCTTACGGCGAGCGTATCTCCACCCGCGACCTGCTCGGTCTTTACGAGATGATAGGTGAACGCATGAAACACGTATTCATGGGCTATAAGGTATGGATATTAAGCTATAAAGAAGAGTGTTTGGAAAAGATCGGCCTACGCCCCAGTCAGCGCCTAAAGCTGATAAACGGTTCGCTGGATTGCGAATACCGCTGCTACGACATCTTTGAAGGAAAAAATAAAGATTATAAGAAAGCACTTTACGGCGACGACGAGCCGGTGGAAGGAGCAGAGCTTTCTGACGAGGAAGAGCGCGAACGCCCAGCTGCCCCGAAGAAGTTCGAAGGCGAACGTCCCGAACAACCCGAACATGCACGGAGCAACGATCGTACGGAGCAAATCAATTTTAAAACAGACCGCGTAGACCGTCCCGACCGTCGCTTTGCCGCAGCACATAGCGAAGACGAATCGGAACGCGCCAGTGCCGCACCCGGCAAACGCTTCTTCGGTGAAGAACGCGGAGACGGACGCCCCGCTCGCAAACAATTCGGCGGAGACCGCGAAGGCGGGCAAGGCGAACGCAAATCATACGGAGACCGCAAACCATTCGGCGACAGACCTTCGGGCGACCGCAAGTCCTACGGTGACCGCAAACCTTTTGGAGACAGACCTTCAGGCGACCGCAAGCCCTTTGGCGACCGTAAACCGTTCGGCGACCGCAAACCATTCGGAAGCAAACCATTCGGAGAGAAAAGCGAACGTCCCGCACGTAAGCCCTTCGGCGAACAACCAGTGAAGATGCGTTATAAGACAGAAGACGAAAAGTCGTTCGGCAAGAAGAGTTTCGACACTGGCCGTAAACGCTTCGGCGACCGTCCGGATAAACGGAGCTTCGGCGAAAGCCCCTTCAAGAAACCCTTCAAGCGCGACTCGGATGAGACGGACGATTAATCTGTTATTGGTTGCCTGCGCTATGGCAGCACCTATAATGATGACAGCACAACAGAAACAGCTCACGCTGCACGACTTGACGCCCGGTGGAAAGACGTACAGCAACTTCATACCAGCCAACCTCAAACAGTTGCAGTGGTGTGCGGAGAGTTATTTTTACTTGAGTGGAGACAGTATAGTAGTTGCGCATCCGGATAAATCCGGATGCGTATCTGTTACGTTGCCGATGCTAAATGCCGCACTTGCCGATGCAGGACTAATGGTCCTCAAGTCCTTACCCTCTTTCTCGGCACCCTACGCCGATCAGCCGGTGCTGGCATTTACGAAAGACAATCACCGCATCCATTACAACTACCAGTTGCAGACCGTCACGGCACAATACACCTTGCCGGAAGCCGGAAGTAATTATGACTTCTGCCCCGACAACAACACACTAGCCTTTACGGAAGGGAATAACGTAAAAATCCTCCATCCATCTGGCAAAGCCCCTATTACCGTCACAAGCGAAACAGAGGCAGGTATCGTATGCGGACAAGCCGTACACCAACGAGAGTTTGGCATCCACAAAGGTACCTTCTGGTCTCCCAAAGGATCCGCACTTGCCTTCTATAGGATGGACGAACGAATGGTGACGGACTACCCAATTGTCAACATCGACACCCGAACGGCTCAGGTCGAGCCCTTCAAATACCCCATGGCCGGCATGAAGAGCCACGAGGTTACCATTGGCGTCTACCAACCTACCACAGGAAATACCGTCTGGTTGCAAACCGGCCTGCCTAAAGAAAAGTACCTAACGAATATAGCCTGGAGTCCGGACGAGAAGAGCATCTACATCGCCGAAGTAAACCGCGCGCAAAACGAATCGCGCCTCGTGCGATATAACGTCCTTACTGGCAAGCAGGAAGCTGAGCTCTTTATTGAAACCGACAGTCGCTACGTTGAGCCGCGACACGCACCTCTCTTCCTTCCCGGCAAACCCGACCAATTTATCTGGCAAAGCGAACGAGACGGCTACAACCATCTCTACCTTTATAATACAGACGGCACGCTGCTCCGCCAGCTAACCTCCGGCGAATGGGTCGTAACCGAGGTACAAGGCTTCGATAAGAAGGGCGAAAACCTCTTTATCACCGCTACTGCCCCCTATCCGCTCAGTTCGTTCAGCTACGGGACACCCATGGAAATATACGGTTGGAAAGTCAACCTAAAGACAGGGAAACGTACTTGCCTGACCCAAAAGACTGGAGTGCATAGCCTCTCCCTAAGCCCGGCCGGAGATTACGCCATAGACCGTAGTGCCTCCCCCACCCGCCCACGGGATATCGACCTGATTCGTACGAAAGACGCGAAAGCAGTCGCCACCCTCCTCTCCGCCACCAATCCCTACGAAGGATACGCGATGCCGCAGGTGGAAACTGGCAAGTTAAAGGCTGCCGATGGCGTAACAGATCTGAACTGCCGTCTCGTCAAGCCACTCGGACTGGATGAAAACAAGAAATATCCCGTTATTATCTACGTCTACGGCGGTCCGCATGCACAACTGATTACCGGTGGTTGGATGAACGGCGTCGGTGGCTGGGATCTCTATATGGCACAACGCGGCTACGTTGTCTTCACAGTAGACAGCCGCGGATCGGCTAATCGTGGACACGCTTTCGAGAGCGTCATCCATCGTCATCTGGGCGTCAACGAAATGGCCGACCAGATGGAAGGAGTCAATTTCCTGAAAACCCTCCCCTACGTAGACGCTTCACGCATCGGCGTGTTCGGATGGAGCTACGGCGGCTTTATGGCAACCAACCTGATGCTGACCCATCCCGATGTCTTCAAAACAGGCGTAGCAGGTGGTCCGGTCATCGACTGGAGTAAATACGAAATCATGTACGGCGAACGTTATATGGATACTCCCGACGAGAACCCTGAAGGATACAAAGCAGCCAATCTAAAAGAAAAAGCAGCCAACCTGAAAGGTCATCTATTACTGATACACGGCACATCCGACCCCATCGTAGTGTGGCAACACAGCCTCGGCTTTCTAAAAGCCTGCGTAGCGGCCGACACCTATCCGGACTATTTCGTCTACCCCGGCCATCAGCACAACGTGATCGGCAAAGACCGTCCGCATCTGTACGAGAAAATAACAAGATACTTCGACGACTACCTCAAGTAATCGTCGGCAACTGATTAAAAACACCTATCTTATGAATATATTATTATTAGGTTCCGGTGGCCGGGAACATGCCCTAGCCTGGAAGATCGCTCAAAGCACAAAAGTAAGTCACCTCTTCATCGCCCCCGGTAATGCAGGCACGGCGCTGGTGGGAACAAACGTGGAGATCAAAGTAACCGACTTCCCCGCCATACGCTCCTTTGTGCACGAGCAGAACATACAAATGGTCGTAGTCGGTCCCGAAGATCCACTTGTGAAGGGCATATACGACTACTTCAAGGCAGACGAAACCCTGCGCAACGTACCGGTTATCGGTCCGAGTAAAGCCGGTGCTCAGCTGGAAGGAAGCAAAGACTTTGCCAAAGCCTTCATGATACGCCATGGGATACCAACCGCCCGATATAAGAGCATCACAGCTAACAATCTTGCTGAAGGCTGCGCCTTCCTCGAAGAGTTGGAAGCCCCCTACGTACTCAAAGCCGACGGACTGGCTGCCGGTAAAGGCGTGCTGATCATCGACAACCTCATCGAGGCAAAGAAAGAGCTGGCCGACATGCTCGGCGGAATGTTCGGAGAAGCTAGCCGCACAGTCGTTATCGAGGAGTTTCTAGACGGCATCGAATGTTCCGTCTTTGTGATGACAGACGGAACAGACTATAAAATTTTGCCCGTAGCCAAAGACTACAAACGCATCGGCGAAGGCAACGTAGGCCTGAACACCGGCGGAATGGGCGCCGTCTCGCCCGTACCATTTGCCGATAAAACCTATATGGACAAGGTGGAAGCACGCATCATCCGCCCTACAATCGAAGGGCTAAATGCTGAAGGCATCGACTATAAAGGCTTCATTTTCCTCGGACTGATCCGCGTAAAGGGTGAGCCGGTGGTAATAGAATACAACTGCCGCATGGGCGATCCGGAGACGGAAGCCGTCATGCTGCGCATACAGAGCGACTTCGTGGAGCTGCTGGAAGGTGTGGCTGAGGGTAACTTGGCCGATCGCACCCTAACGCACGACCCGCGTACAGCAGTGAGCGTCATGCTCGTTAGCGGAGGTTATCCAGAGGCCTACGAAAAGGGCAAGCCCATCAGCGGCCTCGACCAAGTGCCGTCCGCCAGCATCCTCTTCCACGCCGGAACAAAAGTAACCGACGGACAGATCCTTACCAACGGAGGCCGCGTACTGGCCGTCAGTTCTTACGGCCAAACGCAGGCAGAAGCATTAGCCAACTCCTTTGCTGGCGCGAAAGCCATCACGTTCGACAAGAAATACTTTCGCAGCGACATCGGCTTCGACCTATAAACAGCCATGAGAGGGGAAACAAACAGCTACAGCAGACGCTATGACGTCTCCGGGCCAACCGGCATCATCGGCATACTTTTCGTATGCCTGGCCTGCTGGACGGTAGGCTATTTTTATTCCATCGGCTACCCCGTCTACGGAGAAGTGGCCGCCCCCCCACTGTGGAACGCTGTCTGCCAGCTACTGCCGGGCAAACTTGCGACCTATCTGATCGGCATCGTGCTCGTTGTTGGAGGTGCCTTCCTGCTCCATCGTGCCAACTATGCGCTGGTGTTGATCCGGGAAAAGACGCTCCTCCCGTTCATGTTCTACATTTTACTTATTAGTACGAATCCGGACTTCTTTCCACTCAAAGCTACATCGGTCGGCGTCTTCTGCCTCGTGCTAGCCATCTATCAGTTGTTTATCTCCTATCATGATCCGAAGAGCGTAAGCAACTCCTTCAACGCGGCGCTGATCATTGCGCTGGGCAGCCTCCTCTGGATACATATCCTCTGGTTTTTACCTCTTTTCTGGGTGGGAATGTATAATTTTCGTTCGTTAAGCCCGAAGACATTTACTGCCTCGCTTATTGGCGTCGGGACGGTATATTGGTTTCTGCTGGCTTGGTGTATGTGGACGGGAGACTATACTTCCTTCACTATCCCCTTCCACACCCTCTTCAAGTTTCGCTTTCTGATGGTGAACGGGGTTAGCGTGTTCGATTGGCTAACAATCCTCTATGTCGGTATGCTAACGACTTTGGCAGCTGTCAACATTCTGACGCACGAATACGACGATGTGCTCCGCACGCGCCAGTTTCTTTCTTTCCTGATCCTCTTCGCCGTGTGGTCATTTGGGCTCTACTTCCTCTACGAGCAGGCATCAGAGGAATATCTGGAGATGGCATGTATCTCGGCAGCCATCCTGATTAGCCATTTCTTTACGGTAAAGCGAACCAAAATCACTTTCTGGCTGTTTCATTTCACATGGATATTTTTCGTCACCCTTTTATTCCTTCGCATATGGAATTCCTTATAGCCTATGGTTACATAGGTGTTTTTATCGCTTCCTTTCTGGCAGCGACCGTTCTTCCGTTCAGTTCCGAAGTGGTGCTGACAGGCACTTTGATGGCCGGTTCAGCCTATTGGCCGTGCATGATTGCTGCTACAGCAGGCAACTTTCTGGGTGGCATGAGCTGCTATTGGCTCGGCATGCTGGGTAAGGTGGAATGGATTGAAAAATACCTCAAATTGGACGCCGCCAAATTACAAAGAGTGCAGGACTGGATTCGTAACAAAGGTTCCTGGGTGGCCTTCTTCGTTTTCCTGCCGGGTATAGGCGACTTTATAGCCGTAGCCCTCGGATTTCTCCGCGCCAACATCTGGATAGTGGGTATCTCCATGTTCCTTGGTAAAGCTTTGCGTTACTGGCTGTGGATGGAGTTCGTCTACAAGGTGCAAGAGATGATCTGAAATAGTCGTCGAGTATCGGAAGCAACAAAGCCGTTCAAGTTTCGGAAGTGTTTTTTATGCAGTTTGAGCGAGCCCCCTCATAGCCTTCAACCTCCGGTTGTCAAGTAGAATTAGCGAGAGTAGCTTCTCTTGATCCATACAGAAGAGTTCGGCAACAATTGTCAGTTTATTCAACACGGATTTTAGAATTATTATTCCACGTTTCACACCTCCATCTATTTGTCACTCTG
>JAVVRI010000103.1:0-11096 GCA_036654795.1 Tannerellaceae bacterium | reverse complement strand
AAATTTGCCTATTACAAACATTTGAATAGCTGATTCATTCAGCAGACCCTCGATAACATAGTTCGCATCGGCATCTTCTCCTATCTTTATTGCCGTACAAATATCGGCGAAGAGGTTGGTTGTCTTTTTGTCGTTTGCTGACGAGCCATTTGTTGTTCAATGTCGACCGGTTTCAGTTGCGATGCTTACCTGAATCAAACGCAACCTCAAAGCAATCATAGAGTGATCATTGCTACCCGTTGTAGTTATTGACTGGTAAACGACAAAACCAGTTGATTGTTTTCCAACGATAAATGTAAAGAATATCCATCAAAGACATAATCAGTAAGCAGTGTTTCTCCGTCAATATCTAATTCATTGCCAGAGCCATTTGCGTCTTGCTGTAAAATAAGTTCTCGCAAGGTGATGGCCCAATAACTATGAATGGGCAAAATACGGCGATAGGATATGCATATCTCCTCTTTTATTCGGAACAGATAGGATACATTAAACTTTCGACAACGCTCGTCTTCTTCGCTACAATTGATTTTGAATACTGTATCGGAGACGGAGACGATGACCGCCTCCGTTCCTTTACTCTCTATCTTCAATCGTATTTGTTCTTTGGATTGCCCCAGCCACTCCTGAGAGTAGCCAAGTTGGAAACAGCAGAGTCCTACACATAGTATACTTAGTTTATTCCACATAGAACTCGGTTGTCAAAGGTGTTGTTTGGGACGAATTGCCGGCAAAAAGAGTGAACTTACCCGGTTCAACAACAAAGTTATTTGTTGCATCATACATTCCGTATGCACGACGATTTACCTTGAATTGCACTGTTCGTTCTTCTCCCGGCTCAAGGGTGACGCGTTCGAAGCCACACAGCTCTTTTTCGTATCGAGAGATGGAAGAGGTCTCATCGTTTAGATAAAGTTGCACAACTTCATCGCCTTTTATTGTTCCTGTGTTTTTTACTTTACATGACACGATGAGGGTATCTCCATCTGAAATTTTCGATTGCTTTACTTGCAAATTGCACATTTCGAAGGTGGTATAGCTCAATCCATGCCCAAAGGAATATAAGTCGCCTGAAACACGAGCAAAACCTTTTCCTGTTGAATTAGGTTTGAAAGGAAAAGCCCATGGAATTTGGCCAACCGACTTGGGGAAAGTTACGGAAAGTTTGCCACCCGGATTATATGCTCCAAACAACACCTCAGCAACAGCTTGCCCTGAAAATTCTCCGGGATACCATGCTTCAATAATTGCCGGAAGATGCTCGTTCTCCCAGTTGATTGTAGCTGGACGACCATTAAACATGACAAGAACAACAGGCGTTCCGGATGCATGGATAGCACGAACTAATTCTTTTTGTCTTCCCGACAAATCTAGGTTGACGCGACTGCGCGATTCTCCGATAGTTCGATAGTCGTCTCCAACAAAGACTATGGCCACATCAGCTTCTTTGGCAATGTCCACCGCTTCCCGTATGTCGCTATTCTCTTTATCACTCATTTCAAAATATTGAATATCGCTTTCCGGATATTGTTTATCGCGTACGTTACAACCCTTTGCATATTTGATGTCACAACCTTTTCCAAGTAGGTCTTTCAACCCTTGCAAGCCGGTAATCACATGAGGATTATGTGATCCGTAACGTGAGGTGAGTGACTTTACCTCGTCTGCGTTCGGCCCAATCACCGCTAGCTTTTTTACCTTCTCTTTCGATAGAGGTAAGAATCCTTTTTCGTTTTTAAGCAGTACGATTGATTCGCGTGCAGCGCGTAGTGA
Organism: Tannerellaceae bacterium; assembly: GCA_036654795.1. Taxonomy (GTDB): domain Bacteria; phylum Bacteroidota; class Bacteroidia; order Bacteroidales; family Tannerellaceae; genus JAVVRI01. The sequence continues at coordinate 9,326 of JAVVRI010000103.1, read as the reverse complement.
AACGGCACGGTGCTGCTCGCTATTGACAACTTGATCTGCCTTTTTTACATCATCTGTATATGGATTATCGAATAGCCCGAGCCAGAACTTTACATATAACACCTCTTTCACCCGTTCGTTGAGGGTTGTTTCTGTAATTAATCCTTGCTGTATCGCCTTCCGTAAGGGAATAATAAAATCTTCGGGGAAATCGAAGTAGGTTCTAATATTTATCCCAGCATTTATTTCCTTGGCAATAGATTCTTCTACATTATTTGCAATGTGATAAAACACTTGGTTCTGATCTTTACTCCAACTATCTGACACAATGTAACCTTTAAATCCCCATTGCTTACGCATGAGTTCGGTTAAGAAATAGGGATTAGAGCAGACGGGCATACCGTTATAATCGTTCATAGCAGCCATCGTACCCAAAGCTCCAGCCTCTTGAAAGGCGATACGGAAAGGTTCGAGATGTAGCTCGTGAACTTCTTGTGGCGTTGCATGAGGATCGGTGCGACACCAACCATCTCGCCCACCTGCCGGTACGCTATAGATTGCAAAATGTTTTGGGGTAGATACGACGTGCTGACTTTGTATGCCTAGTATCTGCTGACGTCCCATTTCACCTGCCAGGTACGGATCTTCACCATAACTTTCAACAGTACGTCCCCAACGAGGGTCGCGCGCTATATCTAAAATAGGCGAATAGACGTTTGTGTAACCAAGAGCACGTGCTTCTATTCCGGTTATTTCACCAATGCGGCGAATTAAGTCTTTATCCCACGTACTTCCTTGCCCTATTTGCGCGGGAAAGAAGGTGGATTTCTCATGTTTCAAACCTCTGATACCTTCATTGGTCATATCTACAGGAATTCCTAAACGTGTTTCTTCCACAAAAAACGCTTGTATCTTATTTGTAGCAACCGGGTGGTTGGAGTAAGGATATTCCCAGCTGCTTTTTTTCCATTCACCGTTAAGGTGCTCGTCAATATTACCAATTCCGTCTTTCCAAATGCTATTTTTCCATTCAGGGGTTGGAAGTGAATCTTTAGACACAGCTCCGTATCCGTAGAGTGTTGCTAGTTGACAAGTCTTCTCTTCTAGTGTCATTTGCTGCAACAAATTGTGCACACGTTGGTCGATAGACTTTTGGGGATCTTCATAAAGATCCTTTTTCCCATTTTTATTATAATCAATCCAGCCTTTATGATAGATTGACGAGGCAACTTGCGCAGTACTTATTTGCGTACAAAAGACTAGGCAAATTATACATGTAATTCTTTTCATTGTACTTGTGTTGAAACTTATCATATTATGTATAAGCTGATTTTCCATGTGAGTTTCGTTATTTCTGTCGGCTTACCATACAGTTTATCTATATCTGTTGTGGTACCGATCGTTGTTCCTTTTACTAGTACGTTGGCACCAATAATAGGATACTTGTCTACCTCACCTATGACTGATCCGGTGATTTTTACATTCTGCGCGTTTACCTCGATAGAGAGCAACGCCATGAAGATCATTAAAAAAGAAAGAATCCAATTCTTTCCGTTTGTCTTTTCAAAAGGAAGCAAATTTCCTCGTAGTTGTTTGTTCATGCCTTTCATAATTTATTAGCATATTAAATAATTAGTTGATTAAGTCCATAAGACCTCTGTTTATTAATATGCCAAAAGAATGAAAGTTAATAGGTAAGGGCGCGTAATATCATTCCAAAAAGGGACACAAACGTCCCAACTTGCTAAAGAACATGTATTTTGTAAAATATTGAAGAGCTATTTTCTAATGTGAGACTTTTTCTTGATACTCCGTAGGAGATATCCCGTAGACGGCTTTAAAGCTTTTTGCAAAATACGAACGACTGCTAAAACCGATCTGTTGTGCTATTTCTGATACGTTCAAATCCGATTCCTTAAGAAGTTTTGCGCCTGCTTCTAATCGGATGTTTTTAATCAATTCTATAGGAGATAGTCCGGTTACGTTTTTTACTTTTCTATAAAAGCTGGTACGGCTCAAACCTAATGCTTCATAGATAACTGATACATCTAATTCCGTATTGGCTATATTGGCTTTCACAATGTCGATGTATTGCTTTAGGAAGTCGCTTTCCTCTTTGGGCTCTTCTATGCCTAACTCTTTGAGTGAAGAAACTTCTCCATACATTGTTTTCATCTTTTCTCGCAGTGCAAGAATATTGCGTACACGTGCCTTCAGCAATGATACTTGGAAAGGTTTTACTATATAATCGTCAGCTCCAACATCCAGGCCTTCCTCTATTTGTGTTACCATAGATTTAGCTGTAAGCAAAATAACCGGGATGTGGCAATAATTCTGATTTTCCTTAATTCGTTTACATAGTTCTATCCCGTTTATTTCAGGCATCATTATGTCACTTATCACGAGGTGAGGATCTGCTTTTTCCAATTTGTCTAAGGCTTCTTTTCCATTGAAAGCTTTTATTATTAAGTAGTCTATGCTAAGCTGTTCTTCTAAGTAATTTAGAACTTCTCGATTGTCGTCTACCAATAGTATCGTGTGCTTGTATCGTGCTTCAGATTCTTCTATCAGTAGGTTTACCTTTTTATTGATTTCGGATTTTATTGTTGGCACTAGTTCGCCCTTTTCTTCTTGATTCTCTTTTTGCGATTCTGTATCTGGTAGAAGAAACATAAAGCGTGTCCCTGTATCTTCCCTACAATCGACCCAAATACAACCATTATGTTGCAGCAGGATAGAACGTGTAAGGTTTAGACCGATACCTGTGCCGGCTAATTGTTTATGTACATCTTCTTGTAAACAATAGAACGGTTCAAATATTTTCTCGGCATCTTTCATACAGATGCCTTTGCCTGAGTCTGACACTTCAACGAATAAATAAGTCGGCTCTATTAATATTGAGTTATGTTGCTGGGGAAAAGAGGGCAGAAGTTCGCATTCATTCTGCGGGATGGTTCTTACTTTTATATTGACTTGTCCATTACTGGGCGTGAATTTAAAAGCATTAGAGAGTAAGTTGAAGAATACTTTTTCCATTTCCGCTTCATCTAGAAAAGCGAAGTATGGGGCTGGCAGCTCGTTGTCGAGTATGAAGTGTATGCTTCTATTATTGGCTACACTTTCAAATGAATGAAACATTTCTTGTGTGAATCCTGAAAAATCACAGCGTTTCTTTTGCAATATTGTTTTACCTGCTTCATATTTCTGTATATCCATCAAATTATTTACCAGAAGAAGCATGCGCCCGGTATTCCTTTTGATCAGTTGTAATGATCCTTTTACTTCCGGTGAAAAAGAAACCTGTTGCATCAAATCATTTAGCGGATTGATGATAAGGGTGAGTGGCGTACGTAGTTCGTGAGAGAAGTTGGTAAACATTCGCATCCTCTCCTCGTGTAATTCATTCCTCTTTTGTTGTTCCATTTGCTTAAATCGAGCTTCACGTATGCGCTCGTGTTTCTTTTGCTGGTGTTGCATGATCCGCCACACAAATAGAAGACAGAAGCTTATGTAGAATAAATAGGCTCCTATTGTTTGATAGAATGGCGGTTTGATGATTATTTGCAACGTGGTTTCTTTTGGATTCCATATGCCATCATTGTTGGATGCGCGAACTCGGAAGGTATAAGCACCGGGGGAAAGATTATTGTAATAAGCTTCGCGACGATTGCCTACCTCGTGCCAAGTAGGGTCTGCTCCGTCTAACTTAAAGGCATATTGGCTTTTTTCAGTATGGATAAAAGTTACGGCTGTATAGGCGAGTGCTATTGTGTTTTGATTGGCTTCCAGTGTGATCGGTTGATTTACAATCCGGCTTGAAAGATCTATTTTGTTGTTAACGACTAAAGAGGTGATATAAAGAGGGGGTATATTGGGATTGAGCAACTTCTTTCCCGGATTAAAGGCCAACAAGCCTTTGTCTCCCGGAAAATAAATGGTACCATCACTTGAAAGGTTATTGCCGTAGTATTCCGAGAATTCCAACTTAGGGACATCGTCTCGCTGAATCTCGCTGAACGTATCATTGGTCCGATCTAATTTATAGAGTTGGCTGCCTGTTGTTATCCATACATTTTGTTGCGCATCAAGTGTAAGTGAGCTGATCTGGCTTTTAGCTATCCCATCCTCCTTTTGGTAGTGTTTGATGAACTTGAACTTGTTGTTGAGACGATATAAGCCATTTTTGCTGGTGGCAATCCATAGGTTATTGTCCTTATCCTGTTCAAGACCTATAATGATTCCTAGTTTTTCTACTTGATTATTTTGTTGGAGCTGTAAAGCGAGGTTGCTAACGGTTTGTCGTTGTTTGTCATATAAATAAATGCTATCGGATAAGGTGCCCATAAGAAATAGATCTGTTTTTACTTCTACTATTTTAGTTACTCCTTTGAATGAGCGTTTTGTGCCGTTTGCTTCAAACGAACTGACCTCTCGTCCGTTCTCTATTAGCACCAACTGAGAGGAGCTATTTGTTGGAATCCAGAGGCGCTGTTTATGGTCTATATATAAGGAGTAAATGTCGTTGTATTTATAATCGTAGAGCTTTTTGTATGTTTCCTTTTTGATAGAAAATAAATATACTGAGCCAAAGTGAGTAGTGCAAAGGATAGAGTCGCCATGTATTAAGAGAGCCTTAAGTATATTGGTCTCGTAGTTTTCTCTTTGTTTGGATTGAAGAGGGTAGAATTTTTGCTCGCCGCTTTGTGGATTATAACGAAACAAACCGGCGCCTTCGGTAGCAAACCACATGCGTCCATCTTTATCTTCTTGCCCTTTACCAATGATTCCGGTATATTGCTTAGTCGCGATATAGGTCAGAGGTTTGTAATATGGGCTGTGACGGTTTACACCATAGAAAGTACCGATCCAAAGCGTTTGGTCTTTATCTATCAGCATGCTGTGGATAGAAAAATGACTTAGCCCACCTTGATCCGTTGGGCTATTATTGAGGGCTTTTAAGTGAAAGGAGGATGTCTGTATTTTATGAAGTCCGCCAAAAGTTCCAATCAGTAAGGTTGTGTCGTTATATTGTATTAGTTTACGGATATTGTTACTGTTAAGTTCCGAATTGCCTGTATGTATGTGATGAGTAAAGGTTTGTTTTTGTATATCGAATAGGTAAATGCCTTCTTCGTCCGTACCTATCCATAGTTTTCCTTTGTTATCAGCCAGCAAAGTTGTTAGGGGGCTATGGGGGGCGTTATCCGTCAGTGTACGGCGGAAAGGTAGGTACTGTTTGAGCTTCCAACGGCTTGAAAAGATATAAAGCTCCGCATTTTCTGTACCAATATAAATATCTCCATCCGATCCTTGTGTCACCGCATAAAGGGGAGAAGCAATCTGTATACTCAAAGGAAAGCTTTCTACTGTTTGATCCGCCTTACAGATAAAAACCTTTCGACTATTAAAAGCGTATATTGTGCCGTCACGATGTTTAAAGAGGGTCTGTACGACATTGGTTGTCGCTTTCGGATCGATTTGTTGAGGGTAAAAACGGGTTATTTGTTTATCCGTATAATCAATGCAATTGATGCCGTTAGACGTACTAATCCATATGTTTTTCTTCTTGTCCTGGGCAAAAGAACGAATGTAATTATCACTTATTGTAGTGTGGTCGTTTACTTCATTCTGGTATATTTTGAATTCGTATCCGTTATAACGATTCGCTCCATTGCGTGTCCCGAACCAGAGATAGCCGTCAGCATCTTGAAACATGGATACAACAGATAATTGTGACAACCCATCTTCTACCCCCAGTTTGGTAAAGAAGAACGGGTTTTCACTTCTTGCAGTATGACTACAAAGTAGTGCTAAACACAACGTGAGTAGTAGTGCGCAGCTTAGCTTTTTCATTGATGATTTTTCCTGTTACTAGGGCAAAGATAGTACAATTGAGGCAATTATACACAATGTGAGGTTGTTTTTGCGTGTTGTTAGGCTAGCTTTGTGATTTTGCCGCTACTAGTTGTAAAAATGGCTCGTCAGCAAATAAAAATGGCTCGTTAGCTATTTTTTATTTGCTGACGAGCCGTTTTTATGTGATAAGTGAGGAATGTAATTTATATTCTGGTCTTCTGTATAAGCAGATAGTCGAGCAGCGTCATGGCAGCCATAGACTCTACGATGGGTACGGCACGGGGCAATACGCAGGCATCGTGGCGACCGCGGGCTTTCAGGATGGTGTCTTCGCCTTCCTGCGTAACCGTTTCTTGTTCCATCAGGATGGTGGCTACGGATTTGAAGGCTACACGGAAGTAGATGTCCTGTCCGTTAGAGATACCTCCTTGAATGCCTCCCGAGTTGTTTGTATGGGTGTTGATAAGTCCGTTGTCATTGAAGAAGCGGTCGTTGCGCTCAGAGCCGCGATAGAAAGCGGCGTTGAAACCATCGCCATACTCAAAGCCTTTGACGGCATTGATAGACAGCATGGCCTGGCCGAGTGCAGCATGAAGCTTACCGAATACCGGCTCGCCTAATCCGACCGGCACGCCTTTGGCTACACAAGTGATGATACCGCCAATCGTGTCTCCTTTCGCTTTTACTTCAGAGATGAGGGTTTCCATCTGAGCCGCTTTTTCGGAGTCGGGACAGCGTACGGCGTTTTGCTCCGCCAACTCCAAATCATAGTCTTTATACGTACCTTCGAGCGCAATGTTTCCTACTTGAGAAGTATAGGCCTGAATGCTGATGCCCTCTTGACGGAGTATGAGCTTCGCCAAAGCACCGGCTACGCAGCGCGAGATTGTTTCGCGTGCCGACGAACGTCCGCCACCACGCGGGTCACGGATGCCATATTTTATTTGATAGGTGTAGTCGGCATGCGAAGGGCGATAGACTTGCTTCATGTTGTCATAGTCGGCCGAATGCTGGTTTTTGTTCCAAATAATAAAGCCGATGGGTGTACCGGTCGTCTTGCCTTCGTAGATGCCGGATAGAAACTGTACCTCGTCCTCCTCCTTGCGCGGAGTAGTGATACGGGATTGCCCCGGCTTACGCCGATCCAGCTCATGTTGAATAAACTCCATGTCCAGTTCGATGCCGGCCGGGCAACCGTCTATCACACCCCCTACGCCGAGCCCGTGAGACTCGCCGAAGGAGGTTAACCGATAGATATTCCCGAAAGTATTCATCTAATTAATGACAGCCGCCGCAACCACAACCCTCTTCGTGACCGCCACCGCAATCACTTCCGCAGTCGCAACCTTCGCCGCAACCGCAACCCATTTCAGGAGAAGCCATAGCAGCTAGTTCCTCAACAGTCGGTTCGTGTACATCGAGCACTTCGCCGCTAAATTGCAGCGTTTCGCCAGCCAACGGATGGTTGAAGTCCATTACTACAACATCGTCTTTGATTTCGAGGACAGAGCCATTCAGGCGATTGCCGTTCGAATCCATCATAGGGACAGTGTTGCCTTCTTGAATCACCTCGTCATCAAACTTGCCTTCTACCTCGAAAAGGTTCTTTGGCAGTTCCAGAACATGTTCTTCATTATATTCGCCGTAACCATCGGCGGGAGCTATCGAGAAGTCGAAGGTGGCTCCAACTTCCAGTCCTTTCAGTGCATCTTCGAAAGCAGGCAGCATAGAGCCTGTACCAAAGATAAACTTCAAAGGTACTTCAGCCGTAGCTTTTTCCATTAACTCGCGATCTTCACCTTCGCCAACGTTCAGGTCGTAAGTAACCGAAACGAGCTTATTAGCTGTAATTTTCATTGTGTTTTGTATTTTAAATGTACATAAATGCCTGCAAAGATAAGATATTATTTCTTATCAACCGCCTTTTTTAGTGCGTTCATTGCTTCGCCCAACACAGATCGCGGGCAACCTACATTGAGGCGCATATATCCTTCGCCACCGGGTCCGAAGATGCTTCCATCATTCAGTGCCAGTCCGGCCTTGTCGGTAAACAATTCTACTAACGCCTCTTGGGAGAGTTTTAACCCGCGGCAGTCCAACCAGACGAGGAAGGAGGCTTGCGGTTGATATACTTTTATTTGCGGCAAATATGTTTTCATGAAGTCGTCTATAAAACGTACATTCTCCATGACATACATTCGCATCTGCTGCAACCACTCGGCCCCATAAGTATAGGCTGCCTCGGTGGCGATATAAGCAAAAAGCGTACCGTCACCAAACTCTCCTGACTCAAGAAAGGTATAGAATTCACTCCGCAAACGATCATTAGGCACAATGGCGTACGAGGTTACAATACCGGCAATGTTGAACGTTTTGCTGGGCGCCATAAAGGTGATGCTGCACGAAGCAGCGGCTTCACTAACAGAGGCAAAAGGATGATGCGTAAATTGCGGATAAGCCATTTCGGCATGAATCTCATCCGAAAGAACCAGTATATGATGACGCACGCAGATCTCAGCCAGAGCAACAAGCGTCTCTTTCGACCAAACCATACCTCCCGGATTATGAGGATTACAAAGGATGAGCACCTTGCAACGATCATCCAGAACTGACTCAAGCTGTTCCAAGTCCATCTCGTAACTGTCATTAACCAGTTTGAGGGGATTATATACTACTTCACGTTTCATACTTTCGGGTACAATGCGGAAAGGATGGTAGACGGGAGGCTGTATGACCACCCGATCTCCCGGCTTCGTAAAGCAGTGGAGGGCAAAGGCGATTCCCTTCACAATTCCCGGTATGTAGCTTATCCACTGACGAGATATTTTCCAGTTCTGCTTATAGTCCACCCACTGGACGATGCTGTCGTAGTAGCTCTCTGGGGCAAAGGTGTAACCAAAAACCTCATGCTCACAGCGTTTGCGAATCGCATCGACGATAAAGTCGGGCGTTTTAAAGTCCATATCCGCTACCCATAAAGGGATTAGTTTGTCATTTCCAAACCGTTCTTCAAGCTGATCTGCCTTAATGCAGTTCGTGCCCTTTCGCTCAATGAGTTCGTCAAAGTTGTATTGTTTCATTTGTATCCTAATAATAAGTCCATACTGATTGGCGTCAAAGATACAAATTAAATTTCTTTTAAAGATAATGCTGGATAGAATCAAGTCAGCTAAGGATGAATGTGGAAAGCAATTTTATAGTTTTCGGAAGCGTATGGATATAAAAAAAGCGGACAACGATTAAGTTATCCGCTTTGCGAAGTGCCCAGAACAGGACTCGAACCTGCACGATCGTAAGAACACTAGTACCTGAAACTAGCGCGTCTACCAATTCCGCCACCTGGGCAATACGTCTTTTTCCGCAATCTCTCTCGGTTGCGGATGCAAAGGTAATCTATTTTTTTAATTTGCAAAGCAATCTGCTCTTTTTTACAGAGCCGCAGATTCAAATAGCAAGTGCAAATTTAATATAAAGCATCAAAGAATACCTCT
>JAVVRI010000102.1:0-11263 GCA_036654795.1 Tannerellaceae bacterium | reverse complement strand
CATGGAAACAAACGAAATAAAGCCTCAAACACCACCCAAGAGAGAGGTGGAGCAAGAGATTGATTTGATAGAGCTGGCTCAGAAATTGTGGGGGAAACGGAAGTTTCTCCTCAAGCTGGGTGGCATAGCGATTGTGGTCGGTTTGGTGGTTGCTTTTAGCATCCCGAAAGAATATACGACAACGGTCAAGTTGGCCCCCGAAATGGAAAGTGCTTCTAAAAAGATGGGGAACTTGGGAGGGTTGGCAGCGATGGCGGGCATCGATCTGAATTCATCAGCAGGAGCGGATGCTATTTCGCCAGATCTGTATCCGGATGTGGTGCAAAGCACTCCTTTCCTACTGGAACTATTCCCCATATCGGTTGTCGAAAAAGAGGGAAAGCAGCCAATGACGTTGTATGATTATATGGACAAACACCAGCGTTCCGCTTGGTGGTCTTATGTTCTGAGCGCTCCTTTTAAACTGCTTAATGCCTCAAAGAATTTGTTTGCCGAAACAGAAAAAGGCTCATCCGAATTGAATCCTTTTCATTTAAACAATGACCAGGAAGAGATTGTGAAGGCTTTAGGAAAACGAATCTCAATATCCGTAGATAAGAAAACGCTGGTTATTACGGCCTCCGTACAGATGCAGGATCCGGTTATATCAGCGGAAATAACCAAAGTGGTTGTGGAGAAGCTTCAGAATTACATCACCACCTATCGTACGCAAAAAGTAAAACAAGATCTGGAATTTACTCAAAAAGTGTTTGGCGAAGCCCGTGAGTCGTATTACAAAGCACAACAGGCTTATGCTGCTTTTGAGGATGGCAACCGGAACATCATTTCGTCGAGCTATCGCACCGAACAGGAACGGTTAAAGAATGAAATGACACTGACCTTTAATGTATATAACACATTGGCTCAGAAATTAGAACAGGATAAACTCCGTGTGCAGGAGCAAACACCCGTATATACGGTAATTGAGCCGGCAATGGTGCCGCTGCAAGCGTCTTCGCCAAAGAAAGCGATGATATTGATAGGCTTTTTGTTTTTGGGAATCGTGGGAGGAATCGGTTATCTTTTTGCAATTGACCTGTTTTTACCAAAAAAGAATGAGATGGTAGCAGAGTAGGCATAGTAAGGTGAGGAAGAAGAAACAAGCCTCTTCCCCACCTTTATTGATAATATCGCCCTCCGTGGTACCGTTCATAGCGGTGTTATGGTACCAGCTACCGCTACGAGCGGTACCACTAAATTGTCGCGCATGGTACCAAAAATAAATAATAATTGGAAGTTGCTATTTTATTAAGAAAAGAAGTATATTTGTAAATACGAATATAACTAATGTAGGATTATGGAAACAATTAAGTTAGAATTATCAAAGGCTCAATACAAACGCTATAAGGCATTTTGTATAGCTGATGCAGCTGTAAAGGCCATTAAACGTGGATTGAAGGAAGCAGAAGAGGCTCAAATGGGCAAAAGAAAGTTAAAGACTTTAGAAGAATTGCTCCGTGAAGTTTGAAGTTTCCAACGACTTTGAGAAAGCGCTGAAGCATCTAAAGAAGAAATATCCTTCTTTAGTGCATGATGTTTTGGCTTTTAAGGAGGAACTTACGATGAATCCCTTAATGGGCACTGAACTTTTGCCTAATTGTCGAAAGGCAAGGCTCGCTATTAAAAGTAAAGGTAAGGGTAAAAGTGGTGGTGGAAGAATTATCTTTTATTTTAAGGTTGTTGAAGATTCTATCTTGTTATTGTATCTGTATGATAAGGCGGAAATGGATAGTGTTTCAGAAGCCTTTATTAAAGAGCTATTGAAAACTTCTTAATAAAAAGCTCTTCCTCATTTACAATGCTTGACAGAATAGAAATAGATGATTATTGAATAAATAATAAAAAACGGCGAAAAGAAAGCACTGTCATTCTTCGTATATTTTGATATTTCAAATCGCAGTTCGCGGTAAAATAGACTCTTAGAGGGTCGTTTTACGGCGATTTTTTGTTTTTAGGCGGTTGTACATTTGCAGTGTAATCGATTACAGACTCAATTAACGATGGCCGTGCTACTTTGTGTAGCCGGCCTCGTTTTGATCTTTCTCAGTAGCAATCCTTTGGTTTATATGGGGTCGTCATACTGCTTTTGCAGTTTATGCAACTCGGTCATCAACTCGGCGGTGACGGCTTCATAGCCGGCTTTGCCGTAGAGGTTGTTCATCTCGGAAGGATCTTCCTGCAGGTCGAACAGCTCCCATTGGTCGATGTCGTTGTAGAAATGGATCAACTTGTAACGATTGGTGCGCACCCCGTAATGACGCTTCACGGCATGTTCGGCCGGGTATTCATAGAAATGATAATAGAGAGCCGTGCGCCAGTCTGCCGGCTGCTTACCTTGCAGCAAGGGGAGGAGGGAAGCACCCTGAATGTCTTCGGGAACCGTCACACCAGCCAGTTCGAGGAAGGTGGGCGCATAGTCGATGTTTTGCACCAGTTGCTGTATCTGTCCCTTCTTGCCTCCGGGCAGACGCATAAGTAGTGGGGTGCGGAAAGACTCTTCGTACATGAAGCGTTTGTCGAACCAACCATGTTCGCCCATATAGAAGCCCTGATCGGAGGTGTAGACGATCAGTGTGTTTTCCAGCAATCCGTTCTTTTCCAGATAATCCAATACGCGGCCGATGTTACGGTCTACGGAATGGATTACGCGCAGGTAGTCGTGCATATATCGTTGATATTTCCATTCGGCCAGCTCCTTGCCCGTACGCTTTTTGGCTTTGAAGTCCTTGATGATGGGCTCATAGTAAGCATCCCAAGCTGCTTTCTGTTCCGGATTCATACGGTTGTACATGTTTCGGCCAGCTGATTCGAGCCCCTTGTTTTTGGAATGGATGGTGTTCTCCTGATCCGCCATTTTGAGGTCATAGACGATGTCCATATCTTCAATAATACTCATCTCCTGCTGAGCGGCAGCTAGGCGGCCTTCATATTTATCGTAGAAGTTAGCCGGGAGCGGGAAGGTGACGTCGTCATACAAACGCAAGTCGCAGGTATCCGGCATCCAAGTACGATGAGGCGCTTTGTGATGAAGCAGGAGACAGAACGGTTTGTTTTTATCGCGTTTGTTGCCAAGCCAATCGAGCGCTAGGTCGGTCGTTAGGTTGGTGGCATAGCCCTCCAGTTGCTTCTTTTCGCCATTGTCGATGAAGGTAGGATTGTAATAATCGCCCTGACCGACTAGTATATTCCAATAATCGAAACCTGTCGGATCGGACGTTAGGTGCCATTTGCCGATCACCGCCGTCTGATAGCCGGCTGCCTTTAGTAGTTTTGGAAAGGTCTGTTGGCTACCATCGAAGGTATGCGCATTGTCAATAAAGCCGTTCTTATGGCTGTGTTTGCCCGTCAGCATGCAGGCACGGCTGGGACCGCTGATGGAGTTTGCCACAAAACTGTTCGTAAACAAAACGCCGTCGGCAGCAATACGGTCGATGTTTGGCGTGTTGATAAACCGTTTGTCGTACGCACTGATTGTCTGAAAAGAATGGTCGTCCGACATAATGTAAAGGATGTTCATCGGCTTGGCCGTTTCCTTTTCTGCCTTTTTTACTTGGCAAGAAGTCGCAGCAAGCGCAGCAACTCCGGTTAAAAGTAGAATTTGTTTTTGTTTCATATCATATATAGACTTAGTATTCCGCACAAAGGTAATATAAAATTACGCGGCCTTGCTGACTTTCATTATTTTTTCCTTTCCTTCGGCCACTTCAACAAAATACACACCGATACAGATCAGAGCAATGGCGCCCATTTGCGTCCAACTGAAACGATCCTGACCCACAATCAGGGAAACAATCGTGGCAACAATCAGAATCAGATAACCATAGATGGCAACCAGAGTCGTATTGAGGTATTTCAACCCGACCGGAATCAACAGATAGCTGATAACAGTAGGGAAAATAAGGACGAACACAAGAATGGACATCGGCATCCAATGGATCGGCATAGAGAAGAGCGGAGCATCGAAACCGACAAAAGCAGAAACCAGAACGGACGAAAAGGCAGCACCGGCAAAGGTATACTTCAGCATCGTCATCATGCCGACAGTCTTTAAAATGTGGTTGCTGTAAATAAGGAAAATGGCATACATGACGGAGCTAGCCAGACAAAACAGATTACCTGTCAACGCGTCAGAGGCCAGATCGTCACTCTTTTGCGTAAAGATACAGAGCATAGCCCCGCCCAGTCCAATCAGAATCCCCATAATCTTCATGAGCGTAATTTTCTCTTTATAAAACAACACCGCGATGGCAAACACCCAGATGGGTTGAAGGCTGGTGAAGATGGAACTGGATACGGGCGTCGTCTTGCTTAATCCGATCAGAAAGAAATACATATATCCATAGATACCCAATGCACCCAGCATGAAAAGAGCTAGTTTCTCTTTTGGGGTAGACACCTCCGGCTTCATAAACAAACCAATTACCCAAAATATGACCGCAGCAAAAGCACAACGAATAGTCACCCCCGTCATCGGACTCATCCATAAAGGCAAAAGATACTTCAATGCGTTCATGTTTAAGCCGCTAAGAGTCTTCGATACCAACATGCTGATATTCGCTTCCGCTATTTTATTTTTCATTGATCAATTTGTTTGCATGCTTGTTTCATCAGAATCGTAATTATCGTTGAATAGGAAAGAATTTTGCTTCATGTAAGCCCAGACAGCTGCCACTAAGGTAATTGCAAGGTTAAACATGAAAGCAAACTGTTGGGTCTCGACATGAAGTAATGATTTGAAGAGGTTGATGACAAAGGGACAAAGCAATATGGCCAGATAGTTCATCGCCATCACAAAAGCCAGTGCCAGCGTCACCTTGAAAGGCAGTGCCGTACGCGTCGTTTTGTCGTAAGCAATGGGCTGAATAATGCCATAACCAAAGCCGATAAAGACACACCCCAGCCCAATCAACCATTCCGACCGCGTGACCAAGATCAGTGCCATTCCGACGGCAATAGCCATCAGGCTATAGAATTTTGTTTTCCGCTTTAATAGAGCAATTATCTGGTTCAAAATAAAACCGGGCGCCATAATAGCCAGAAAGAACAGGGAGATAACGATGCCCGAACTGCCGCTGTCGAAGTTGTATTCCTTCATCAGAAACGGTAGGTTAAAGCTGACAATAATCACCAAATAGGTAGCCAGACCATAAAAAGACATGATCTGTAAAAGATGCTTCACATGGATGCCATGTACGCCATAAGCAGCTTTGAGAGTGGAATCCATATCCTCCGGCCTTTGGGCATTCGTCCTTGCCGGAAGAGGGGTTATATTCTTTTTCAGATAGAAAGAGAGCACAATGGAGACGAGCGGGAACAGATACACCAGAAAAGGTAGATGCCAATTGACCTCAGCCAGATAACCCGTCAAGATTGTTGCCAGAACCAGGGTGATATTGGTAATAGCCGAGCTGAGACCGAACTGCTTCGTCCGCTCCCTGCCAATAAAGAAGCGCGAGATCAGTCCGGTAGAGAGCGGTACAATCAAACCCGACCCCACTCCCAGCAACGCACTGACTGCTATCAGTTGCCACATCTGGTTCGAAAAGAGATAGAGCAGTCCGCTTAGAGAGAAGATGGCAAGCCCCACTTGCAAAAGCCAGATATTATTAATCTTCTCCGTCAGCTTTCCGGACAAGATGATGAACGGAATGATCAGAAGCGAAGGGAGGGAGGAGAGCATCTGAATATCCAGCTCTGAAGCATGTGGAAAAATAGAGGAAAGCTTCCCCAATATGGGGGAGACAGCCAGTCCCGGCAGCGCATTCAATGCCGAGATAGACCAAATGCCGATCAGCGTAATAAAGGGAATCGATCCCTGTCCCGTTTGTATTCTCATAACTCACTTTGTTTGCAGGTTGACAGGCATACCGCATGAAATGCCAATATTATCAAAACAATAATAGGCTGTGAATGTTCAGCCACTTTTAATAAAGAACAAATTAGGAATGAATAACCTAAAACGAAGAACTTTTATTCATGGTAGCTGTTTTTGCTTACAATCAGACATACAAACAGTATGCCTCATCCCTATTTGTTTAATTATTAAAATTAAAAAGACATGAAAGATTTAAGCTTTAAAGACGGTGATGCGAAGACAGCTATTTACGGATCGAATGTGATGTTGCAACCCTCTCCGGTTGATAAAATGCCGGACGGCCCTACGACGGCAGAGATAGCCTATCAGATGGTGAAAGATGAAACATACGCGCAAACACAGCCCCAACTTAACTTGGCTACCTTCGTAACCACCTATATGGACGACTACGCCACAAAACTGATGAACGATGCCATCAACATCAATTACATCGACGAAACGGAATATCCGCGTATCGCCCTGATGAACGCTAAATGTATCAACATCATGGCAAACCTTTGGAATTCGCCCGAAAAAGAGACATGGAAAACCGGCGCACTGGCAATCGGTTCCTCCGAAGCCTGTATGCTGGGTGGCGTAGCAGCCTGGTTACGCTGGCGCAAAAAAAGGGAAGCTGCCGGAAAACCGACCGACAAACCCAATTTTGTAATCTCCTCCGGCTTTCAAGTAGTATGGGAAAAGTTCTCTCAACTCTGGCAAATAGAGATGCGCGAAGTGCCTCTTACCTTGAAGGATACTACGCTCAACCCCGAAGAAGCACTAAAGATGTGCGACGAGAACACAATCTGTATCGTCCCGATATTGGGCGTTACTTGGACAGGACTGAATGACGACGTGGAGGCGCTGGACGTAGCGTTGGACAAATACAACCAAAAGACAGGTTTCGACATTTCTATCCATGTGGATGCTGCTACCGGTGGCTTTATCCTTCCTTTCCTGAAGCCTGATCAGAAATGGGACTTCCGTCTGAAATGGGTACTCTCCATCAGTACATCCGGACATAAGTTTGGCTTGGTATATCCTGGTCTCGGATGGGTTGTGTGGAAAGAAAAGAAATACCTTCCCGAAGTCATGGCGTTCAGCGTAAACTATTTGGGAGCCAATATTACGCAAGTAGGCTTGAACTTCTCGCGCCCGGCAGCACAAATCCTTGGGCAATACTATCAGTTTATACGACTCGGATTTCAGGGATACAAGGAGGTGCAGGAAAACAGTATGGAGATCAGCAAATACCTCCACCAACAGATTGGCAAGATGCATCCGTTCGTCAACTACAGCGACACGGTGGTCAATCCATTATTCATCTGGTACTTGAAGCCGGAATATGCCAAAGCAGCCAAATGGACCCTTTACGACCTGCAGGACAAACTGCAACAGAGCGGATGGATGGTACCAGCCTATACATTGCCTGAGAATATACAGGACTACATCGTTATGCGCGTAGTAGCCCGTCAGGGCTTTAATAGGGATATGGCCGACATGTTACTACAAGACATCAAGAACGGCGTTGCCGAACTGGAAAAACTGGAGTATCCGACTCCTACCCGCATCGCGTTGGAAAAGAAAATGCCACTGCCCGCTTCGCACTTTACGCACGGCGGACCGCGTCATCCGAAAGCTAAACTTTAAACAAAGTCATCTTTAAACAAAATCATCCGATGAACAAAAAGATTTCCATTGTCCAACTAAAGGAGGTAGTACAAGAGGCATACGAGCTACATAAAGCCGATACGGATGGTAAGAATGCTGACTACATCCCTTATTTGGCAAACATCAACAAAGAACTGTTCGGTATCAGTGTGTGCCTGATGAACGGGACGACCATTCAGTTTGGCGACTCGGAATATAGCTTTGGCATCGAGTCGGTGTCGAAGGTACATACCGCCATACTGGCCTTGCGCCAATATGGAGCAGACAAACTGTTGAGCATGATCGGAGCAGATGCTACGGGACTGCCCTTTAATTCGATCATTGCCATCTTGCTGGAAACCGACCATCCCTCCACTCCGCTCGTCAACGCAGGAGCTATTTCAGCCTGTAGCATGATAGAGCCGGTGGGAGATGCGGCGAAGAAGTGGGATGCCATCGTATCGAACATGACAGACCTTTGTGGCAGCGCGCCACAACTGATAGACGAACTGTATCAATCGGAATCGGTCACCAACTTCAACAACCGCTCCATTGCTTGGTTGCTGAAGAACTATAACCGCATTTACGACGATCCGGTTCTGTCGCTCGACCTCTATACGCGGCAATGTTCGCTTGGCATCACCGCCCGGCAACTATCCGTTTGCGGAGCAACGATAGCAAACGGAGGAATGAATCCTGTCACCAAAAAGCAGGTGTTCGATGCCGTATTGTCTCCTAAAATAACTTCGATGATTGCTACTGTAGGCTTTTATGAACACACAGGAGACTGGCTTTACACATCCGGTTTGCCTGCTAAAACAGGAGTAGGTGGGGGCGTGATGGGGGTAATGCCCGGATTGTTTGGCATCTCTGCTTTCGCTCCGCCAATAGACGATGCGGGAAACTCAGTAAAAGCTCAACTGGCCATCAAATATGTGATGAACAAACTGGGACTAAACCTCTTTAGCGGTGATCAGGTAAGCATTACGGAATAGAGAACAGTATGATTGAAAAGGAAAGGGGGCGACATGCGGATTAAGCAAGTAGCGCCCTTTTTTAATTTTCCGAAGCGGCTTTGTCAGCCTGCTGGTTGTAGTATTCCTCTTTCTGCTTGTTTGCATTTTGCACAAGGCTGGTTACGTAGACGGTAAAGATGGGGAACATCATCATGCCCAGTGCGGCCAGAACAACAGACAAGACCCGTCCCGTTACGGTGACGGCATAGATGTTCGATCCGACCGTCGTAACGTCCATAAAAGCCCACCACAACGCATCGGTGTATTGTTGCACCTGAGGGTTGACCGGCCGTTCGATCACAAAAAACATCAGGCTTGAAAAGTAGACCGTAGCCAGCAGCATCGTCAAGTAGGAAACAAACAACCCCGACGCCCTGTTGGACGACAGCCACCCCACCACAATGGCCAGCGCATATCCGCTACGCGCCAACGGAATAAACCGTAGGAAGTAACTTGTTTCTGCTGAAAACTCGATCTGATAATAATGAATGATATTCAAATAGGGAATAGAAACGATGAGGAAAACCAGATGTGTAGCTAAGTAGTGCCATTTCCGTTTAGCCAGAAAGAACTCCAGCACAAAGTCGGCTATAAAGAAAGCGCAGATCCAAAACTGGATTTGCAGGTAGGAACTTTGGGTGATAAAGGGAATATTATTGAATGTATCTACTGAGATGTAGACAATCAAAAAGAGAGACAATATGAGAATCACTACGTGTAAAAAGCCGTATATACCTTTTTGTACATAGATTATATCCATCAATGCAGATTTCATACGCAATCGTTTTATTAAGGTTCTGGTTGCATCGGCGAAGCAGAACAGTAAATAAACAACGCGGCCGGCCGCTTTGTTGACTATCGCGTTCTGTTAATTAACGAAGTTTTAGCGCGTCGGGATAAACTAACAGTATAGGCATTTGTTATACTCACATATCAGAACGTTACACATAAATCATTTTAACTGTAAAATTTATGGCAAATATTGGGAAAACAGTAAAGCTAGGTGTATTTACGCTAGCTATTATGAACGTTACAGCCGTAGTATCACTACGAGGGCTGCCGGCAGAAGCCGTGTATGGCCTTAGTTCAGCATTTTATTATTTGTTTGCAGCCATTGTGTTTCTTATCCCGACTGCATTAGTAGCGGCAGAGCTTGCCGCCATGTTCCAAAACAAACAAGGCGGGGTGTTTCGATGGGTAGGCGAAGCTTATGGTAAGAAAATAGGTTTTCTGGCTATCTGGCTGCAATGGGTGGAAAGTACTATTTGGTATCCGACGGTACTTACATTCGGTGCTGTGTCTATTGCTTTTATCGGTATGAATCATGGTAGTGACATGACGATGGCCTCAAATAAGTATTATACGCTGGCTGTCGTGCTTATTATCTACTGGTTGGCCACCTTTATCTCTTTAAAGGGGTTGAGTTGGGTTGGTAAAGTAGCTAAGGTAGGCGGTCTGGTTGGTACGATCATTCCGGCAGGTTTGCTGATTATACTGGGGGGCGTCTATCTGTTGATGGGCGGACATTCCAATATGGACTTCAGCGGTTCCTTCTTTCCTGACTTCTCGAACTTCAACAATCTGGTGCTTGCCTCCAGTATCTTCCTTTTTTATGCTGGTATGGAGATGAGCGGTATCCACGTGAAAGATGTAGAAAATCCTTCCAAGAACTATCCGAAAGCGGTGTTTATCGGTTCACTTATTACGGTGGTTATTTTTGTGTTGGGTACTTTTGCTTTGGGTATTATTATTCCGGCAAAAGACATTAACTTGACGCAGAGTTTGCTGGTTGGATTTGATAACTTTTTCTCCTTTATACATGCTTCCTGGCTGTCGCCTATTATTGCTGTGGCATTGGCTTTTGGCGTGCTGGCAGGTGTGCTGACTTGGGTAGCCGGTCCTTCCAAAGGTATCTTTATGGTGGGCAAAGCGGGCTATTTGCCGCCCTTCTTCCAAAAGACAAATAAGATTGGCGTGCAAAAGAACATCCTATACGTACAGGGGATTGCCGTCACTTTGCTGAGTCTGCTGTTTGTGGTGATGCCATCGGTACAGAGCTTTTATCAAATACTGTCTCAACTGACCGTTTTGCTGTATTTAATCATGTACATGCTGATGTTCTCTGCTGCCATCGTGTTGAGGTATAAATTGAAGAAAGCCGGACGTCCGTTCCGTATTGGCAGCATGGGCAACGGCTTGATGTGGTTTGTCGGTGGCCTTGGCTTTGCCGGTTCGCTGCTCGCCTTCTTGCTTAGCTTCATTCCTCCGGGACAGATCGCAACCGGAAGTAATGCGGTTTGGTACGCTGTGCTGATTTTTGGCTCCTTGCTTGTGGTGGCTGCTCCGTTCTTTATCTATGCCGTCAAGAAACCATCATGGATTGATCCGGACTCCGGATTTGAACCATTCCATTGGGAAGAAGCTATTTCAACAACTAGCGAAACCCCTGCAGCTCCAAACCGAGAGCCTATAGCAACGGCTCATGTGGATACTCCACAAAAGTAAGAAGGGAGATTGTATATCCTATATCGTTAGCGAATGACCGCCAATCCTATCCTTCAAGAAAAGGATAGGATTGGCGGTCATCTTGCCTTAGTAGGAACCGCGTTGCCACATGAAGCTGGGCATGATACCACCGCTCCCGGTCCTTTTTATAATTTCTCAATTTCCTCTATTGTCAAGCCGGTACAGGCTGAGATAATGT
>JAVVRI010000101.1:0-11274 GCA_036654795.1 Tannerellaceae bacterium | reverse complement strand
ACAGGAATTGGTTTTTCTCAATCACCTTTCTCAGTGTACTGATAGAGTTGGAAATGTGTTTTTCAACAGTCCGTTTCGAGATGTTCAGTTTGCTGGCAATCTCAGCGTTGAGCAACCCCTCCTCTCTGCTCATGCGGAAGACGGTGCGTTGCTGATATGGCATGCTTTCTACGACTGCGTTGATCAGTCCTTGCAATTCTTTATAATAGAGTTTTTCTTCTGTTTCCGAAACCGCTTCCTCCTCGCGTTTTGCGAGGAGGAATTTTTGCTCTGCCGCTTTCTTCTTGTAGAAGTTGACGACGGTGTTTTTTGCGATGCTGTAGAGGTAGGAGTTGAAGGCCATGTCGGGATCTATCTTCTCCTTGTTGAGCCAGAGGCGGAAAAAGACATCTTGGGTGATCTCTTCAGCCAGCCCGCTGTTTTGCAGCAGCCCGTAGAGAAAGGAGCAGATCCTGGGGTGATAAGCACGATATAGCTGGGCAAAGGCCTCTTTGTCTCCTTGCTTTATTCTGACTAGAAGCGCTTTAGAGATGTCCATATCAAGTACTTTTATTTGTTGTTCATAAAGTGTCAGAAAAAGGCAGGAGGCCGCCTTGTTTACTCTGCCTCCTGCGCAGCGTCGAGGACGTTGCTGAATATTTGTTCGGCCATAAAGAAGGTGGCGTTGCAGAATAGTTTCGGATCTTTGATGATCGCCACCGTGTTGCTTAAGCCGTTACTGGCAATGACGTGTTCGGCGGGATAAGTTTTAAACTGTTTGTTGTTTTGAGGGTCGTATTGGTAGACAAGATCTTTTAGCTCGATGGAATATCCATTGTCCTTACATTGAATAGACATCTTATACTTGACCATTGTCTTATCCGTCTCGTTTAGCAACAACTCCATTTTGGAGCTTACCATAATGGAGCCCTTTTTCTTGTTTGTCGATAAGTTGGAGAGGAATACGTCCCTGCCATACTCTTTTTTTGCCCATTTGCTGACTGCTTCGAAGAGGGTTGCTTGCGTCATGCCGTTCATTTCTACTTGGTCGGTGTAGCAGACTTTGCCATCTTTCATTGGGGCACACGTCTCAACAGTACCTTTTTGTCCCTGTGCCATAACTAGCACAGGGAACATCATACAGATTAGCAGTAATACTTTTTTCATTCGTGAATATTTATTTAATCCATACGTTAATGATCTCGCCAACGAACATTTGGTTGAGCTGCTTGCCGCTCATCTCTTTTGTCAGCGCTTGGTTAGTGATGGAGGCGTTGTCGATCGGTTGGGAGAGGAGCTTACGACACTCTACGATCATCCACGCTTCACCAAAGGCTTTGCTGCCTGTCGGGGTGGTAATGGGGGTGAGGCCGGAACCTTTCACTTTGTCTGTGTTCTTGCCCGAGGTGCTACCGCAATATTTTAAGGCGTCCCGATAAGCTTCGGTATAGAAGGTGAAGGTGTAGGTATCGCTCTTTTCCATCAAGTCGAAGGTGTGACGCGTGGGGTTGATGAAGCAGAAGGCAACGGGTTTGCCAAACATCATGCCGAGGCCTCCCCAACTGGCGGTCATCATGTTGAAGTTTGTATTGCCTCCGGCGGTGATGAGCATCCAATCTTCGGATAGCATCTTGATGATGTTTCCGGGTATTTTGTCTGGTGTAATCCGCTTATATCCGTCCAAATTGGTGGCTGCGGTTGTAACTGTGGCTGGGATAAGCGCCGCGGCTGGGGTTGTTGCAACCTCTGCAACCGGAGCAACTGTGGCAACCGGAGCAACCGGGGTAGCAACTGTTGCGGGAACTGTGGCTGCTGCGGGCGTAGCCGTAGCGGTCGGTGTGGCGAGGACGGAGCTACCTAAAGCAGCTTCGGCTTCTTTGAACAACTGATCTACGTAGTCGATAGTGGAGCGGCGAAACTTTCCGCTGATGCGGTTTAGTTTGCCTTTGTTGAGGGCGTATTTGTCGGTGATCCACTCTTCAGCCAGGTATTTCTCTGGGCTGGATTGGTAGGAGACGTTGTATTCGTATCGTATCCCTGTGATGGCCATCAAGCAGTATTGGTTTTCACATTTTATCGTCATGCGATAGATCATCTGTGTGCGATCCAGTGAAAGGGCTGTGCTCGAGAAGACCAGATAGTCCTCCCCCGTGATGGCAATGTCGCCCTTTTCTCTGTTTGAATAGACCACTCTGTTTTCGGGTGTGTTGAATTTAGTACTAGCCCAGCTCTGCAGAATGTCGTACATGGCTTGCTCGGAGAGCGAGGGGGCTTTTATCTCTTTGGAAAATACAACTTTACCGTCTACCACTGGTACGGCGCCGGCCAGATAGCGCTGTTCTGTTTGCGCCATAAGAAAAGCCGGGATAAGTAACATGAATAATAAAAAGCGTTTCATGGTGTTCTCTTTATGTTTAATAAGAGCAAAGATAGCCACTCTAAATGATATTTCTAACGATTGATTGAATAAAATGGATAAAAAATGCAGATGAATAAACTATTACTGTGACAAATAATTAATCCAATTGCTATATGACTAAGAAAAAAAGCCTATATTTGCAGCCTGTGAAAAAACAAAAAATAATAATGTAATAACATAAACATAAGATTCAAATGCAAAACAAAGGATTTGTGAAGGTCTTCGCGGTGTTACTTACGCTCGTTTGTCTGTTTTATCTGTCGTTCTCTTTTGTAACCAGATACTACAATTCAAAAGCGACTGAGTATGCAGGCGGTGACCAGACGAAGGAGAGTCTCTACATAGACTCGTTATCTACTCAAAAGGTGTGGCTAGGCTATACACTGAAGCAGTGCCGTGAAATGGAAATTAGTTTAGGCCTCGACTTGAAGGGCGGTATGAACGTAGTGTTGGAATTGAACGTTGCCGATGTAATTCGGTCGCTTTCAAACAACAATCAAGACGAGAACTTCAACAAAGCGCTCGATTTGGCTTATGCCCGTCAGGCAACCAGCCAAAAGGACTTTATCGACCTATTTGCAGAAGAATATAAGACGCTAGACAATGGTGCTCGCCTTTCTGCTATTTTTAGCACCTTCGAACTGAAGGATAAGATCAATCCTCAAAGCACAGATGCTCAAGTGATGACCATCCTGCGTGAGGAGATGAAGAGCGCAATCGATAACTCATTTAACGTACTTCGTACTCGTATTGACCGTTTCGGTGTTGTTTCCCCTAACATCCAACGTCTGGAAACAGCCGGTCGTATCTTAGTGGAGCTTCCGGGTGTAAAAGAGCCTGAACGTGTACGTAAGTTGCTTCAAGGTAGTGCTAACCTGGAATTTTGGGAAACCTACGAACTGTCTGAAATTTACCAGCAGTTGATTGCTGCCGACAATGCGTTGGCTGCCCTTAATAAGGATGGCGGAATGGCTGCTGACTCTGTGTCTGCTGTTGTGGACTCAGTAGCTGCCGTTACAGAAGATGAGCTTGCTGCCGTTGCTGCTACGGATACTACTACCAGCGAAGCCGACTCTCTGTTGGCCAAGATAGGCAAGGACAAACCGGCTACAAAGGCCGATCAGTCTCAAGCCGAGTTTGCAAAACTGCACCCGCTATTTGCCCTTTTGCAGATTAGCCAGTATAACGGTCAGTTGGCTCCGGGCGCAATTGTTGGTCTGGCTCATGTAAAAGACATGGCTAAGATCAATGAATACCTGAACATGAAACAGGTAAAAGACATTCTGCCTCGTAACCTCTCCCTGAAGTGGGGTGTGAAGCCGGTAGATGAAAAAGAATTATTCTACGAACTATACGCAATCAAAGTAACGAACCGCGACGGTACGCCTGCTTTGAGTGGCGACGTGGTAACAGATGCTAACGCTGACTTTACACAGCAAGGTGGTCGTTCTGAGCAACAGGTCAGCATGACGATGAATGCTGAAGGTTCAAAAGCTTGGGCTCGTCTGACGAAGGAAAACATCGGCAAAGCCGTTGCTATCGTGTTGGACGAAATGGTCTACTCTGCTCCTCGTGTAAACGATGAGATTACAGGCGGACGTTCTCAGATCTCCGGTCACTTTACGCCTGAAGAGGCAAAGGACTTGGCAAACGTGCTGAAGTCTGGTAAGATGGCAGCATCTGTTCATATCGTACAAGAAGACGTTGTCGGTCCGTCACTGGGGCAAGAGGCTATCAATGCCGGTGTCATCTCGTTTGCTCTGGCTTTGATCCTTCTGATGTGTTACATGTGTGCTTTCTACGGATTACTTCCGGGTATGATTGCAAACAGCGCATTGATCATTAATATATTCTTCACAATGGGTGTGCTGGCCTCCTTCCAGGCAGTGCTTACTTTGCCGGGTATTGCCGGTATGGTGCTTACGCTGGGTATGGCTGTGGATGCGAACGTGTTGATTTATGAACGTACGAAGGAAGAGCTTCGTTCCGGTAAGGGATTGGGTAAATCTATATCTGATGGTTATAGCAATGCCTTCTCGGCTATCTTCGACTCCAACTTGACCTCTATCATTACAGGTGTTGTGTTGTTCTACTTTGGTACAGGTCCTATCCGTGGTTTTGCTACGACGATGATTATCGGTTTGTTTGCCTCTTTCCTTACGGCTGTGTTCTTGACTCGTATCGTTTACGAAGCATTATTGGCTAAGGATAAATTGAAGAATGTAACCTTTACAACTTCGTTGACGAAGGACTTGTTGACGAATCCGAAGGTTAACTTCCTTGCTGCACGCAAGGTGGGCTATCTGATTCCTGCTGTTATTATCGTTTTGGGTGCTGTGTCTATGATGACGATTGGTCTGAATAACGGTATTGACTTTACGGGGGGACGTAACTATGTGGTTCGCTTTGACCAAGAGGTGAAGACGGATGAAGTACGTGGTCTGTTGGATGCCCAACTGGATGGTGCAGTGAGCGTAATCACTATCGGTACTCCCGATCAGGTACGTATTACGACTAACTACAAGATTACCGATGCTGACCCTGCTGTTGACCAGGAGGTGGAGTCTAAATTATACGAAGGTGTAAAGACCTTGCTACCCGCAGGCACAACGTTGTCTCAGTTTAGCGAAAACTATATAAAGAGTTCGCAGAAGGTAGGGCCTAGTATGGCAGACGACATAAAGAACAGTGCTATTTTGGCTGTGATCTTTGCTATGTTCTGTATGGCGGCTTATATCTTGCTTCGTTTCCGTGACATTTCGTTCTCAATTGGTGCGCTTGTGTCAGTGGCTGTGACGACGTTATGTATTATCTCGTTCTACACCCTGCTATGGAAGTTCCTTCCGTTCTCTATGGAGGTAGACCAGACGTTTATTGCGGCTATCCTGACCATTATCGGTTATTCTATTAACGATACTGTGGTTGTGTTCGACCGTATCCGCGAAACGATTGGTTTATATCCTAAGCGCGATCGTTATCAGGTAATCAATGATGCCTTGAACTCTACCCTTTCTCGTACATTTAATACGTCATTGACTACGTTGGTGGTTGTATTGTGTATCTTTATTCTGGGTGGTAGTACGATTCGTAGCTTTACGTTTGCTATCTTGTTAGGTATTATTATCGGTACCTACTCTACGCTGTTTGTTGCTACCCCAATTGCTTACGAATTGCAGAAGAAAAAGATCAATAAGAAAGCTGCCGCTGAAGTGGCCTCTAAAGAAGCTTAATAAGTAATCTTTACCACAATAAATAAAAAGGCCGTCCTGCAAAGGGCGGCCTTTTTTGTGCTTACATTATGCTCCTAAACATACATGAAAAGTTTGTATATACACGGATAGTCATTATATTGTTGCCCAATAATACGATAGTAGCTTTACAATTTGTAAGGTTAACCTTAATACTACTTTATCATGGATGTGCATCTCAACAACCAATTGCCGGCTTATCCCGAATTCGTAGCCGGTATTCGCCGTGCACCGGATCGCGGCTACACGCTCACGCCTGAGCAGACCGTTACGGCGCTCAAAAATGCCCTTCGTTATATCCCCCAAGAATTACACAAAACGCTGGCACCTGAGTTTATGGAGGAGCTTAGCACACGCGGACGCATCTATGGCTACCGCTATCGTCCTTCTGGCGATCTTAAGGCGAAGCCCATCGATGCTTATCGCGGAAACTGTCTGGAGGGAAAAGCTTTCCAAGTGATGATAGACAATAACCTCTGTTTCGACATTGCCCTTTATCCTTACGAACTGGTTACGTATGGTGAGACGGGGCAGGTGTGTCAGAACTGGATGCAATACCGATTGATCAAGCAATACCTCGAATTGCTTACTACGGAGCAGACCCTTGTCATCGAGTCCGGCCATCCGCTGGGACTCTTTCGCTCTCGACCCGACGCGCCCCGGGTGATTATCACCAACTCCATGATGGTTGGCCTGTTCGATAACCAGAAGGATTGGCACATCGCCGCCCAAATGGGAGTAGCCAACTACGGACAGATGACGGCCGGAGGATGGATGTATATCGGTCCGCAAGGTATTGTGCATGGCACGTTCAACACATTGCTGAATGCCGGCCGCAAAAAGTTGGGCATTGCTGCTGATTGTGACTTACGCGGCTACCTCTTTGTATCCTCTGGCTTGGGCGGGATGAGTGGAGCTCAACCCAAAGCAGCCGTAATGGCCGGTGCTGCCTGCATCATTGCCGAGGTAGACCGTTCGCGTATTGAAACCCGCTTGCGTCAGGGCTGGGTGGAGCATATGACGGACAATGCCAGCGAGGCTTTCCGTCTGGCCACAGCAGCCATCGAGAGTAAGAAGCCCCTCTCTGTAGCCTATCTGGGCAACATTGTGGACTTGCTTGAATACGCTGGCAAGGAGAAAATTCACATCGACCTGTTGAGTGACCAGACCTCCTGCCATGCTGTTTACGAGGGAGGCTATTGTCCAGCCGACATTACTTTTGAGGAACGTACCCACCTATTGGCGCACGACCGCAAACTCTTCTGCAACTTGGTAGACCAGACGCTTAGGCGCCATTACGAAATAATTCATCGCCTTGTAGCCGATGGTACCTACTTCTTTGATTATGGTAACTCTTTCCTGAAAGCTATTTACGATGCCGGTGTCAAGGAGATTTCACGTAATGGTATAGACGAGAAGGATGGTTTCATCTGGCCTTCCTATGTGGAAGACATCATGGGCCCGGAGTTGTTCGACTATGGCTATGGTCCCTTTCGCTGGGTCTGCTTGAGCGGCAAGCATGAAGACTTGATCCAGACTGACCGGGCTGCGATGGACTGTATTGATCCGACCCGCCGTGGTCAGGATATGGATAATTACAAATGGATACGCGATGCCGAAAAGAACCAACTAGTGGTCGGCACAGAAGCCCGTATCCTTTATCAGGATGCCGAGGGGAGGCTAAACATCGCTCTCCGCTTCAACCGCATGGTGCGCGATGGAGAGGTAGGCCCAATCATGTTGGGGCGAGATCATCACGATGTGAGTGGTACAGACTCGCCCTTTCGCGAGACAGCAAACATACGCGACGGCAGCAACGTGATGGCCGATATGGCCGTACAGTGCTTTGCTGGTAATGCCGCACGAGGTATGAGCCTCGTGGCGCTGCATAATGGTGGTGGTGTGGGTATTGGCAAAGCTATAAATGGCGGCTTCGGCATGGTGTTGGACGGTAGCGAACGAGTGGACGCTATCTTGCGCTCCGCCATGTTGTGGGACGTGATGGGCGGAGTAGCCCGACGTTCTTGGGCACGAAACGAAAACGCCCTGAGCACGGTTGAAACCTTTAATGAACGCTATGCAGAGCAATATCATATCACATTACCATATCTTTCGGATGACATAAGCATCCAATCATTAGTATATACCTACCTAAATAGATCGAAATGAGCACATGGAGTAAATTGATGGAGTGTGTCCCCAACTTTAGTGAGGGGCGGGACTTGGAAAAGATAGAACGCATCATCGCCCCCTTTCGCGCCAAAGCGGGGCTGAAGTTGCTGGATTATAGCAATGACGAAGACCACAACCGCCTCGTCGTAACTCTAATAGGCGAACCGGAAGCGCTCAAAGACGCCCTACTGGAAGCCATCGGCGTGGCAGTAGAAGTAATAGACCTAAACAAACACACCGGTCAACATCCACGGATGGGAGCAGTAGATGTTGTTCCCTTCATCCCGATAAGAGGCTGTACGATGGAGGAGGCAATCGCCCTCTCACGCGAAGTGGGCAAGCTGGTGGCCGAGCGTTATGAGCTGCCCGTCTTCCTTTACGAGAAATCGGCCACTGCTCCGCATCGTGAGAACTTGGCGGCTATTCGTAAAGGAGAGTTTGAGGGAATGGCAGATAAGATCCGTCTGCCCGAATGGCAACCGGACTTTGGCGCCCCTCGTCGTCACCCTACTGCCGGGAGCGTTGCCATTGGGGCACGTATGCCGCTGGTGGCCTACAACATCAATCTTGGAACTGATAGAATGGAGGTGGCGGATAGCATTGCTCGCAAGATTCGTTTTATCGGTGGCGGTCTCCGCTACTGTAAGGCGATGGGGGTGGAGTTGAAGGATCGTGGCATCGTACAGGTATCTATCAACATGACGGACTTTACCCGTACCGCCCTCTACCGGGCTTTCGAACTGGTGCGGATCGAGGCGCGCCGATACGGTGTAACCGTAGTGGGGAGTGAGATTATCGGTCTTGTGCCCATGGAAGCGCTGATAGATACGGCTGCTTATTACTTGGGACTGGAGGACTTTTCGATGAATCAGGTACTGGAAGCACGCATCATGGAATGACTATGAAAGAAGGAAACTTACTAATCGCACACGCATCGCAACTGGTGACTTGCTCCGGACACACAGCCCGAAGGGGGGCGGAGATGTCCGATCTGGGCATCATTGAGGATGGCGCCGTACTCATTCGTGACGGGCGAATTGCGCAGGTGGGTACGACGAGCGATGTATGTCGGTCGTTGAATACTGCCGATTATGAAGTGATCGACGCGACCGGAAAAGCCCTTTTACCCGGCTTCGTGGACAGCCATACTCATCTTGTCTTTGGCGGTTTTCGCGAGGAGGAATTCTCGTGGCGTCTGAAGGGAGATAGTTACATGTCCATTATGGAGCGCGGAGGAGGTATAGCCAATACCGTGAAGGCTACTCGTCTGAGCAGCTATGATGAATTACTAAGCACTGCTACCGATCGCCTGAACGAAATGTTTCGCATGGGCGTAACGACCGTCGAGGCCAAAAGCGGGTACGGTCTGGACAGCGATACGGAGTTGACGCAACTCCGTCTGCAAGTTGAGCTGAACCGCCGGCATCCGATGGACGTGGTCTCTACTTATCTGGGCGCACACGCTACGCCCGAAGAGTTTGCCGGACGCTCGGACGACTACATCGACTTTATCATACAAGAGATGTTCCCTCTTATCAGTCGGGAGGGCATCGCCACCTTCTGCGACGTGTTTTGTGAGAAGGGAGTATTCTCTCTGGAACAGAGCGAACGCCTGTTGCTTGCTGCGCGTGGATGGAACTTTAAGTTGAAGCTACACGCGGACGAGATCGTGCCTTTTGGAGGAGCTGAGCTGGCGGCCAAGCTGCATGCTGTCAGTGCCGACCATCTGTTGCAGGCTTCTGACCGGGGTATTCGCTGCATGGCCGACAGTGGGGTGGTGGCCACTCTGCTACCACTAACTGCCTTTTCCCTAAACGAGCCTTATGCGCGTGGGCGGGCGATGATAGATGCCGGATGCGCCGTGGCGCTGGCTTCCGACCTCAATCCGGGTAGTTGCTTCTCTTCCTCTATCCCGATGATCTTCGCCTTAGCCTGCATACAGATGAAGCTGACGGCAGAAGAGGCCGTGACCGCCCTTACCATCAACGGAGCCGCGGCGTTGGGATTGGCGGACGAGACGGGCAGCATTGATGTTGGCAAGCGTGCCGACCTTGTCCTGCTCAAATACCCCTCCTATAAATTCCTGCCTTATCATGTGGGCATGAATATTGTTGAGAGTACGATCAAGAACGGTCGGTTATATGTTCATTAAGTAAACAAACCAATAAATAAGATAAGCATATGTTAGTAGACTTGACGATTCAAGCATTTTTGGCCGAAACGGCCGGCAGCGCACCCGTACCGGGAGGCGGAAGTATATCTGCATTGTGTGGAGCAATCGCTGCTTCCTTGACTGAGATGGTTGCAAATCTGACCATCGGAAAGAAAAAATATATCGAGGTGGACGGGCAGATGCGAGTAATCGCCATCGAAGCCGCCAAGGTGCGCCAGCGCCTAACCGCCTGCATTGACAAGGACAGTGAGGCTTACGACCGCGTCTTCGCCGCCTTTAAGTTACCCAAAGAAACGGAGGAGCAGCAGGCCGAACGCGCCCGCGTGATCGAGGAAGCCACCAAAGAGGCTGCTCGTGTACCGATGCAGGTGGCCGAAGAGGTTTTGGCTGTGATGGAAACCATCATCTATGTAGCCCACAAAGGAAATCAAAATGCAGTGACTGACGCTTGTGTGGCCATGATGACTGCTCGTACGTGCGTGTTAGGCGCTTTGCTGAACGTACGCATCAACCTCGGCTCCATTCAAGACGAAGCCTTCGTTCTCCAAATGAAGGAAAAGGCAGACGTGATGGAGGAAGAGGTTATCCGCATTGAACAGAAACTATTAACATGGATCAAAACGATACTATAAGACGATGAGCAATGTATATTATGTAGGTACCGAACCGCTCACATTCGAGCGCATCGAACGGATTCTGAATGATAATATGAAGTTGGAACTGACCGAGGAGGTGCGCGAGCGCATCCGTCGTTGTCGTGACTATTTGGACAAAAAGATAGAGCAGCAGGAGGGGCCGCTCTATGGCATCACGACCGGCTTCGGCTCATTGTGCAACAAGAATATATCGCCCGACGAACTGAATACGTTGCAAGAAAACCTAGTGAAAAGTCATGCCTGTAGCATTGGCGAAGAGGTCAGTCCCGTCATCATACGGCTGATGCTGCTACTTAAAGCCAACGCCCTGTCGTTGGGCTATAGCGGTGTGCAGGTAATTACCGTACAGCGGATACTGGATTTCTTCAACAATGACGTCCTACCGATTGTTTACGACCGCGGTTCATTGGGTGCTTCGGGCGACTTGGCTCCACTGGCCAACCTCTTCCTGCCGCTTATTGGGGTAGGAGACGTGAATTATAAGGGTAAGAAGCGCGAAGCCATCAGTGTGTTGGATGAGTTCGCCTGGAAGCCGGTCAAGCTGAAAAGCAAAGAGGGCTTGGCATTGCTCAACGGCACGCAGTTTATGAGTGCCAACGGCGTCTTTGCCCTCATGAAGGCTTTCCG
>JAVVRI010000100.1:3248-11275 GCA_036654795.1 Tannerellaceae bacterium | reverse complement strand
TCAGACTGTCAGAATCACTTAAAGGCTACAATGCAACCGGACTGATTCTTCCTTATTACCCCAAGGAAACGCTCGGTCTGATGACGGAATTAGTACCTAACCTGAAAAAAGTGGTTGTTGTTTCTGATCGTCGTTATATTTCTTTGCGTATCCGAAAATCGATAGAAGAAACAGCATCTCGCTATTATCCGAAGTTGCAGATGGAGTATTTGGTGGAAGGCAATTGCTCTACCGACTCTCTTTTCAAGGAGTTGGCTGAAGTAGACTCGTTGCAGAGTAGGGCGATACTTTATTATTCTTGGATAGTGAAGGATACTTTAATGGGTAATTCCTTTCTACGTGGTAATATGCACTTGAGCGTAAATAGCGTTACCAAATCGCCGTTGTTTACCCTTTTTGATATTGGTATTGCCGATGGATACGCGATGGGTGGATGTTTTAACGGCAGTGCAGCCATTACCGAGAAGCTCTATCCTATGATGAAGGCTCTTTGCCAAAACCGTCCTTTAAGCACAATTCCTATTGACACAGTCAATACTCCTACAGCTTTCTTGAATTATCCATCTATGCAGCACCGTTTAGATGAGAAAGTAAAATATCCGGATGATGCCGTCTATTTCCAAAAGCCTAAAACTTTTTGGCAGCAAAATATGTATGCCCTGCTGGCTGCTATGGGGATTGTGGCTACTTTTGTAGCTATTTTTTGGGTCCTAATTCTTCACTCCAGACAGAATATGAGGAAAAGAGAGTTTGATATACTTTCCCGCTACCGCGATTTGTTTAATAATATGCCAATGCCCTATCTTCGCCTTCAATATGATGAGGAACGAAACGATTTTATGACGCAGGGTGCCAATCGTGTATATGGGCTGATTGCTCCATTCGAAGAGGTGACTGGTAAATATGGCTGCGAGATGCTGGACATTATTGGCGACAAATATCCAGTTTACTTAGAAGCTGTCAAGCAAGTGCTAAAAACAAAGGAGTCAATTACACGCGAATATTTCCATCCCATAACTCATAGCTATTACAACATTATGTTTATGGCTACATCCGAACCGTATAAGGTAGATGTTTTCTTTGTGGATATTACGGATATAAAGAACTTCCAGGAACATTTGGAGTTTACTAATCATAAGCTCTCCATGGCTTTGGATGCTGCCGATATGTTGCCGTGGAGGTACAACCTGTCAGAAGATAAAATTATCTACGAATCAAAACATGGACGGACTTCGGAGGTCGAGACGGCAGATGAGATTGAGATGCGCCAGATGAAGCTTAGTGATTATTTCGATACAGTTCACCCTTCATACCGTGATTGCGTCAAACATGCCTTCGAGGATTTGAGCACGGGTAAGATTCAAAAGATACGTAAAGAATATTGCCTGAATTGCGCCTCCTCTGAAAATAAAGAATATGAGTGGGAAGAGATACAGGTAATGACCGAGTGCGATGAAACGGGTAAGCCAATGGCTCTGGTAGGCTCCACGATCTCAATCACGGAGCGCAAAAAGCTGGAATATGAGTTAAGGAGAGCCAAGGAGAAGGCTGAGGAGTCTAACAAGCTAAAGTCTGCTTTCCTGGCAAACATGAGCCACGAGATACGTACACCGCTGAATGCCATTGTGGGCTTTTCAAACATTCTGGCTTATACGGAAAGTGAGAATGATAAAAGGGAGTTTGTCGACATTATCGAGAGTAATAACTCCCTTTTACTCCAGTTGATCAATGACATTCTCGATCTTTCAAAGATAGAGGCCGGCACGCTGGACTTTACGTACGGATACACCGATATAAACACTTTGTTGAGCGACATGGAGCAATCCGTGCGTTTAAAAAACAAAAATAAGGATACGAATATCGTATTCGAAAGTTATCTGCCAATCTGTTTTACCTATACCGACAAGAATCGACTAACGCAGCTAATGATCAACTTGCTGAACAATGCGATGAAGTTTACGCAAAAAGGACAGATTGCGTTTGGCTATAAGCTCAATGCTGATAACAAGCTTTGGTTTTACGTTAAAGACTCCGGATGTGGTATTGCGCCGGATAAGCAGAAAGACATATTCGGCCGTTTTATCAAGCTGAACAACTTTGCCCAAGGTACAGGTCTGGGGCTTAGTATTTGCGAAATGATAGTTTCTCAGATGAATGGAGAAATAGGCGTAGAGTCGGAAGAGGGTAAAGGCTCGTTGTTCTGGTTTACCTTGCCGTATAACCCCGAAACAGGTCGTGTGCATAAGGAATCCATGAATGAGACATGTCCATTAGAAATGGTCAAACGAAATGAAGTGACGATTCTTATTGCCGAGGACGATCCCAGTAATTACAAATTGTTTGAAACAATTCTGAGGTCAGAGTATAAATTAATTCATGCTTGGAACGGAGCCGAAGCGGTGGAATTGTATGCAAAGCACCATCCGCAACTGATCCTGATGGACATCAAGATGCCTGTTATGAATGGCTACGAGGCCACGTCTGAGATCCGGAAGCTATCCACCTCCGTTCCCATCATGGCTGTGACGGCGTATGCTTTTGCACAAGATGAGCAAAAGATCGTAAACAGCGGCTTCGACGCCTATACGGCCAAGCCGATTAACGGTTCGTTGTTGAAGGAAAAGATCGGTACGTTGTTAGATCATCGGATTATCTTGATGTAAGAAAGCCTATTTCTTTAGGTCAGGATAGCTGATACGTGTATGATACATTGTCTTTAACTTGTCAATGAATACGTTTTTTACCGTTTCTACGTCGCGGAAGGTAATGGGTGCGTTGCGAAGCAGTCCGTCGGCTAATTGGGTGTCAATAATCCTGTCTACCAATTCCTTTATCCCCTCTTCTGTGTGTTCTTTAAGGCTGCGCGAGGCGGCCTCTACGGAATCTGCCATCATTAGGATGGCTGTTTCTTTGCTGAAGGGGTTGGGACCTGGATAGGTAAATAGATCTTCGTTTATCTCCTCATTTGGATATTGATTTTTGAAGGAGTTGTAGAAGTATTTGGCTTTGCCCCGTCCGTGATGGGTGCGGATAAAGTTGATCACCGCCTTTGGCAACATGGCTTTCTCGGCAATCTTTATGCCTTCGGTAACGTGGCTGATGATGATCTGTGCGCTTTGGTCGAACGTCAATTGGTTGTGCGGATTCACGCTGTTCTGATTCTCCGTGAAGAAAACAGGATTGCTCATCTTGCCGATGTCATGGTAGAGTGCGCCCGTACGTACCAGTTGGGCTTCTGCTCCTATCTTTGTAGCTGCTTCGGATGCCAGGATGGAGACTTGTAGTGAATGCTGGAAGGTGCCCGGACAAGTTTCCGAAAGCTTCTTTAGAATAGGTGTGTTGATGTTGGATAGCTCCACTAGGGTGATGGTAGATACATAACCAAACGTCTTTTCCAGCATGTAAACCAATACATATGTAAACATCAATAGGATGAAGTTGATGCCAAAATAGAGTATCATTATCCAGTTTATCTTATTGAAGTCCGCCTCTTGAAACAATGTCAAGCTGATGTAGCAGATTACATAGGACAAGAAGATGAAAAAGGCGCAACGGATCAACTCGGAGCGTTGCGACATCTGTTTCAGGCTAAAAGTAACCACCATACCGGCAACAATCTGCATGAGTAGGAATTCATGCGGGAATGGCACCATGAGGGAGCAGATTAGCGTCGTCGTCAGGTGGGCAAACAAGGCCGTGCGCGAGTCGAAGAAGGTGCGGATTACAATCGGCACAATGGCGTAGGGCATGATGTAAACGTTGAACAGCCCGTAAGTTACACACAGCTCCGTTATTACGCAACTAACAAAGATACACAGCAGCATAAAGGCCACGTTTCTCTTGTTGTGGTATATCCTGATCCGAAACGACCATAGGTATAGCAGGAAACAGAACATGATGCCAAATACGAGCACGAACTGTCCGGCCAGAATAATACTTTGCCGCTGCGCGCCTCCCAGCTTGCTTTCATATACTATTTTTAGGGAGCGTAGCACGTTGTAGGTATGTGTGTCTATAATCTCGCCCCGGTCTACGATGCGTTCGCCAGCCTGCACCATACCGTTGGCTATGGATACTCCTTGCAGAATTTCATCTTTTATTTTATCGGACATCTCCTTGTCGTAAATGATGTTTTCGGTCAAGAAGTTATCTATGTCGCATGACTGTAGGACGGATTTATCCAACGATCCGGGACAATTGTTGATAATAAACTCGTAGGCTGTCTTTACCGTAAAAAAATCACCCACAAACTTGCTTTGCGAAATCGTATTGACCAACAGGTTGACGTTTGTCTGGTTGTCATCCTTCAGCTCATCCATGTTGTCTGCGGAGATGATGCCGTTTTTATATAACCGGGCAATGGTGTTTTCGATGTATTGCATGTAGGCCGGAGTACACTTCTTATTCAGTGCCGTATGGTAAGCTTCGCGCATTTTGTCTATTTGCTCGGCCTCTATGGCTGTGTTTACGCGGTAGTAAGGTTCAAAATTACGCATGGCGCTGTCCTTTTCTGCCTTTACCAGTTCATCGGCTTTGTAGATAGGAAAGTCACTAGGAGCGGTAAGCAAACCGTATCGCCAAGGTTTTCCTTCGTAAAACTGATAACGGAATTTTCCTTCTCGCGGAAAGAAATAAGCAATTAGAAGTGCCGCTACTATAAAATAGATCGCTGTGGGTATGCTATAGTTCTTTAATTTCATGTGAATCTTGTTTGGGGGCGAAATGTACGTAAAAAAGTTTAGTATCAGAAAAAAAAGACCTACTTTTGCCTCATTATTATAGAACAAAAGGATTATTATAGAACAAAAAGATATGACTCAGAGGAAAGTGAGAGTCCGTTTTGCACCCAGCCCCACCGGGGCGCTGCATATCGGCGGTGTTCGTACAGCATTATACAACTATTTATTTGCCAAACAACAGGGTGGCGATATGATTCTCCGTATTGAGGATACAGACTCCGGTCGCTTTGTGCCTGGTGCCGAGGATTACATTATTGAGGCACTAACTTGGCTTGGCATTCAGTTTGATGAAGGTGTGAGTTTTGGTGGTAGCTATGGCCCTTACCGTCAGAGCGAGCGCCGTGCAATTTACAAAACGTACGTAGACCAACTGCTTAACGACGGCCTAGCCTATGTTGCTTTCGATACTCCGGAGGAGTTGGAGGTAAAACGTACGGAGATTGCTAATTTTCAGTACGACGCTTCAACCCGTATGCAGATGCGCAATTCGCTGACCCTTGCGCCCAACGAAACCAAAGCGTTGATTGATGCCGGTAATCAGTACGTAGTGCGTATTAAGATCGAACCGAACGAAGATATCATCGTAAACGATTTGATTCGTGGTGAGGTGGTTATCAACTCTTCTGTGTTGGACGACAAAGTGCTCTACAAATCGTCCGACCAATTGCCAACCTATCATTTGGCCAATATCGTGGACGACCATTTGATGGAGGTAACTCATGTCATTCGTGGCGAAGAGTGGTTGCCTAGTGCGCCGCTTCACGTCCTGCTGTATCGTTACTTCGGTTGGACGGAGACAATGCCGCAGTTTGCACACTTGGCATTACTACTGAAACCGGAAGGAAATGGCAAACTGAGCAAACGCGATGGCGATCGTCTGGGCTTCCCTGTCTTTCCTTTGGAATGGCAAGACCCGAAAACAGGAGACGTCTCTTCGGGATACCGCGAAAGCGGCTACCTGCCTGAAGCTGTAGTTAATTTCTTGGCTCTTTTGGGGTGGAATCCGGGACATGATCAGGAGATGATGAGCATGGACGATCTGATTAAGAGCTTCGACTTGACTCGTTGTAGCAAGTCGGGTGCTAAGTTTGATTATGAGAAGGGTAAGTGGTTCAACCACCAATACCTGCAAAAGAAAGACAATAGTGAGCTGGCCGCCCTCTTTATGCCAATTCTGGAAAGCAAAGGCGTCTCTGCAGAGCCGGCCTATGTGGAAAAGGTGGTAGGTATGATGAAGGACCGCGTTACTTTTGTAAAGGAGTTATGGGACACCTGCTCTTTCTTCTTCGTTGCTCCGACTGAGTACGACGAGAAGACAGCTAAAAAGCGTTGGAAGGCAGATTCTGCCACTCAATTGGCAGAATTGGTAGCGGTTCTTCGTCTTCGCGAACCGTTCGATAGTGAAGGTACTGAAGAGGAGGTAAAAGCGTGGATCGAAAGCCACGGCTACCATTTGGGCAACATCATGAATGCTGTCCGTCTGGCACTGGTTGGCGAAGGCAAAGGGCCTCATATCTTTGATATTACCGAAGCGATTGGTAAGGAGGAATCCATTAAACGCATTGAGCGAGCGATAGAAATACTTAAATAAATAGGTTGTTGGCATTGACAATTGATAGTTACGGTCGTCGTGCTTTCTAATTGTCGGTTGCCAATTGCTAATTGTCAATTAAATCATGATGTATAGTCTGGTTATTCATCTTTATTCACTGATCGTAGGACTCATATCACCTTTCCATAAAAAGGCAAGGATGATGCGGTTAGGGCAATGGAAGACCAATTCAGTGTTGCGGGAGAAGATAGATCGCAATGCGAAGTATATCTGGTTTCATGCCTCTTCTTTGGGTGAATTTGAACAAGGCCGTCCGATGATTGAGAAGATACGGGCGGAGCATCCCGAATATAAAGTGTTGCTTACCTTCTTTTCGCCTTCCGGATATGAGGTGCGTAAGAATTATGCGGGGGCAGACGTGATCTGTTACCTGCCTTTCGATACGACTTACCGGGTGAGTAAGTTTCTTAATCTGGCTAATCCGGCTGTAGCTATCTTTATCAAGTATGAGTTTTGGGGTAATTATCTCCACGAGCTAAAGCGCCGGGGCATTCCGGTTTATATTATTTCGGCCATCTTTCGTCCTGACCAGTTGTTCTTTCAATGGTATGGATATTCTTATCGGAAGATGCTCAGTTGTTTTACGCACTTATTTGTGCAAGATGAACGTTCGGCGCAGTTGCTGAAGGACTTTGGTGTTGAGAATGTAACAGTAACCGGCGATACCCGCTTTGATCGTGTGCTCGATGTGCGTAAACAGGCTCGCGACATCTCTGTTGTGGAGCGCTTTGTGTTTAATAAGGAGGGCAAGAAGTCGTTTACCCTTGTTGCTGGTAGCTCCTGGCCGCAGGATGAAGTGATCTTGCTTCGTTATTTTAACAGTCATCCGGAGATGAAGCTGATCATTGCTCCGCACGAGATTCATCGCGAGCACCTGCTTTACATTGAGTCGCTTATTAAGCGTCCTTCTGTCCGCCTCTCTGACGTGATTAGTGAGTCTGCTACGATGCTTCATGATAAAGATTGCCTGATTGTAGATAGTTTTGGACTCCTTTCGTCTATCTATCGGTATGGCGAGATTGCTTATGTAGGCGGAGGCTTTGGTACGGGCATTCATAATACGCTTGAGGCTGCTGTCTATGGTGTACCAGTGCTGTTTGGTCCTAAATATCATAAATTCAAGGAGGCGAGGGATCTGATTGCTGTTGGCGGAGGTTTCTCCGTGACAGACGAGAAAGCATTCTGCGCCCGTATGGATGAGTTGTTGACCTATCCGGAGCTTCTGGCTTCAGCCGGTCATGCGGCGGGAACCTTTGTTTGCGGGCATGCCGGAGCAACCGATCTGGTGCTCAAACAACTCTCCCTATAATGTTGGAGGCTTATTGGTTGAGCCTCCACTCTCGATGAAATGAATCTACCGCCTCTTTCACCGTACCGTGGAGGAGGAGTAGCTCTTTAGCTTGCTCATACGCTAGTTTTAGCTCTTCCATGATCATGTGTGTGCCGCGATCCACCAGTTTCTGGTTGCTTAGTTGCATGTTTATCATGCGGTTTCCCTTCACCCTTCCCAGTTGTATCATAGTCGAGGTGGTGATCATGTTGAGCACCATCTTTTGTGCGGTGCCACTTTTCATGCGGGTGCTTCCGGTTACAAATTCGGGTCCTACGATTGGGCAAATGCTGATCTCTGCTTCGGCCGCCATAGGCGAATCGGGGTTGCAGGCGATAGAGGCCGT
>JAVVRI010000100.1:0-3238 GCA_036654795.1 Tannerellaceae bacterium | reverse complement strand
GTCAGTATGCCGTTTCGGCGTGCTTGCCTGAGGGCACCGATCACATAAGGTGTTGTGCCCGATGCTGCAATTCCGATCACTGTGTCGTCCTTGTTTACGCTGTGCGTCAACAGCTCTGTCCAACCTTTATCCTGATCATCTTCTGCTGCTTCTACAGGATTGCGCAGTGCCTTCTCACCTCCGGCAATCAAGCCGATTACTCGTGTAGGAGGCATGCCGTAGGTTGGCGGGATCTCAGAGGCATCCAATACACCGAGCCGTCCGCTTGTGCCGGCACCTAAGTAAAAGATGCGTCCTCCGCGTTTCATGCGCTCCACGATGCCGCTTACCAATTGTTCAATCTTTGGGATCTCCAGCTGTACGGCTAGGGCTATCTTCTGATCTTCCGTGTTTATATCTTCTAATAGCT
This sequence comes from Tannerellaceae bacterium, assembly GCA_036654795.1. Classification (GTDB taxonomy): domain Bacteria; phylum Bacteroidota; class Bacteroidia; order Bacteroidales; family Tannerellaceae; genus JAVVRI01. Next base: position 2,829 of record JAVVRI010000100.1, on the reverse strand, counting down.
CGCGTATGCTTAGGCTCTCCAAGTTGTGATAGAGCGATTCTGATTCTGTTATTTTTTCGAATGCCATGGGGTTGTCTCCTTTTTAGTAGTGTGATAGGCCAACAAACCGGCCATAGGGGATTGCGTGACGATGCCTATTTCTAATCCGAGCGACTGGGCTACTTCGTGCAATATCTCTTTGTAATAGTAAGCAACAGAGCCAATAAAATGAATCGGACACTCCCCGTAACCGGGATATTGCGCTACGTTGCGGATAAAAAAGCTACGAAAGCTGGCATAGATCAGGTCGTGTACAGCCAGTTCCTCCAGATGGTCGCCTAGGAAGCGGGAAAGGTCGGCCAGGTAACGGTTTGGGAAGGGGGTGCGATAGACGCGCTCCAGAAGGGTGGCGGGCGTCAGTTCGTACTCTTTCATAAATTGCTTCGTCAGATGAGGCGGAAATTGATTTTTCAGACAGTCGCCCACCAACAACTTGCCTAGCACTGCGCCACTGCCTTCGTCCCCAAGGATGAACCCCAGCGGGGAGACGTTGTTCACTATCTCCGTCCCGTCGTATAGGCAGGAGTTCGAACCTGTCCCCAAGATGCAGGCAATTCCCCGTTGGTCGCCACAAAGGGCGCGCGCAGCTCCTAGCAGATCGCTTCCGGCCTTGGCAGGTGCGTTTAGCAAGCGGCTCAGTATGCCTTCTAATAGCTTATTCTGCTTGCTAAAAGCACATCCGGCACCGTAAAAATAGATGGCGGTGAATGCTTCATCCTTCAACTGAGGCAGCAGGGAGGCACTCAGTTCGTTGGCGATCTCTTCCTCGCTTTGATAGAAAGGGTTGATGCCGGGGGTCAGTATCCGGCGAAGGCTTTTCCCGTCTAAGGCAACACACCATTCGGTCTTTGTAGACCCGCTATCGGCTATTAAGATCATCTCTCTCTTTTTTAGTTAGAATAAGTAACGCTGTAGTATGTATACAGCTGCTCCGGCCAAATAGCCTGACAGGGCTAGGGGGGTAATGTTCTTCAGATACCAGATGAAGTTTATGCGCTCCAGCCCCATCACCACTACGCCGGCAGCTGAGCCGATGATCAGCATGCTACCTCCCACACCGGCACAATAGGCCAGAAATTGCCAGAACACGCCGTCCTGCACGAAGTAGGACATATACACCGGGTCGGCGGCTGAGGCTATCATCATTTCATTTGCTACCGGATACATGCCGATGGCTCCGGCCACGAGCGGCACGTTGTCCACGATGGCGGAAAGTGTACCAATAATCAGATTGACAGCATAGACGTTGCCTATGTTTTCATCCAGCATGGTGGCGAAGTTGGTCAACACGCCGCTACAACGTAATGCGTCTACAGCTAATAATATACCCAGAAAAAAGAGCAAGGTAGCCCCGTCTATACGGTGTACTATTTTGGCAACGCGCAGTTTGAGGTCTTCGTTGACATGTTTGCGCTTATACATCAATTCGGTAAAGAACCACATAATGCCTACTCCCATCAAAATACCCATAAAGGGTGGCAGGTGTGTGTAGGTCTTGAATACCGGCACAAAAAGTAGACAGAACACGCCAAGAATCAGGATAGATAGCTTTTCTTCTGTCTTTAACTCCTTGAGTAGCCCGTCGTTGTCATCTGTTAGTAGGGCGTTAGGTGGGGTTACGTTGCCACGCAAAAATCGTTGCGCTATCAGCACCGGAATGATGGCCGACACCAGACTTGGCAGGAACAGGTGTGGGATGGTGGCACTAGTGGAGATATTTCCTTTTACCCAAAGCATAATCGTTGTCACATCGCCTATAGGAGACCATGCGCCTCCGCTGTTTGCCGCGATGATGATAATGCTGCCAAATACCCAGCGCTCTTTGTAATTGCCTAGTAGTTTGCGTATCAGCATGATCATAACAATAGAGGTTGTCAGGTTATCCAGTACGGCAGACATGAAAAAGGTGATGATGGCTATCAGCATCAATAGTTTCCCTTTGCGTTTTGTCGTAATGCGGTTGGTTATAAACATAAAGCCGCCGTGCGTATCGATCAGTTCTACTGTAATCATGGCGCCGATCAGGAAGATCAACGTTTCTGCTATTTCGCCGATGCTGTTTAATACCTGATGTTCTACCACAAAACGCGTACATTGCTCCATAAAAGGTAGCGCGGCTATCGCCGGGAAGGCCTCTATAAACAATTTAAACTCTTCTCCGGAAGCGATAGGGATCAGGTTGGCGGCTGCGTGGGTGTAGAGCATCCAAAGGATGGTTCCGGTTAGCAGGGCAGTGGCTGCTTTGTTTATTTTTAATGGATGTTCCAGCGCAATAAGTAAATATCCCGCTAAAAACACAATGATCATTGCTGTCAGCATACTATTGTTTTTTCTTTAATTTTTATTTCAAATTGGATAGTGATGTTATCCCTGCTCTGCAAATGTATAAAATAATTACAAGATAGCTGCTTGTTTCGGACGAAAAAATGCAGCGGCGCCATCAAAAAACCCGTCACCTTTTTTCTGCTTACCCAGGGCGTCATGAACTCTGCCGACGTACCTTGTTGGCAAAATAGCTTGTAATAAAGCCGCAAAATTATTCGCAAAAAGCCCTCAAATTACCTATAAAAAACGGCTCGTCCGCCATTTTTTACCGCACATTTAGTGTTTTAAGCGTTCAAAAACAGCATAAAAACAGCAATTAAAAGGGGGTAAAAACGCTGTTTTTGTTTGTATGAGTGCTTGATAAAGAATCAACATTTCGAGGAAAGGATGTAACTCAAGTTTCGGAAGTGTTTTTTATGCAGTTTGAGCGAGCTCCCTCATAGCCTTCAACCTCCGGTTGTCAAG
>JAVVRI010000099.1:0-11852 GCA_036654795.1 Tannerellaceae bacterium | reverse complement strand
GGATGATTCATATAAATCACCTATGTGAATCATATGAATCACCTATGTTATTTAAGCGAATCACCTATGTTATCTTTTAACATTGGGGATTGAACGTAAACATACCCGGTTAGGGAATTTGTATCAGGTAATACCGATGGTTTGAATAAGGAGGTGCTCGCGAAAGTACCTCCTTATTTCACGTTTCACCGTAATCTGCAGTTCGTCACGATGTTATGTCTGTGAAAGGAGATTCAGATATTTCGTAAGGATGGAGGAAAATAAAGCGGGCTCCATCTGTATAGGTAGAGTCAAGGTAAAGATTTCCCCCTAACTGTGCTGAGATGACACGACAGATGGAAAGCCCCAGACCAACGCCCGGCTTATACTCGTCCAGCTTCTCAAAGCGCTGGAAGATGGAGGATTGTTTTTCGAGCGGAATGCCAACGCCCGTGTCCGTTACAATAATACGCACATACTTCTTATTACCGGTCAATGTATAGGAAAGATTGATTTCCCCCTTATCTGTAAACTTGGTCGCATTACTCAGCAGGTTGATCAGCAATTGCTGTAAACGCAAGGTGTCAGTATATAAAGCAATCTGCTCGGAAGATGGAGCAAAGGTCAGCAACACGCCTTCCGACACGCGATGACGAATACTATCCAACGCATGCCGGCAGCAATCAATCAGCAGGCTTCGCTTCATTTCGAAATGGAGTTTTTGATTTCCAATCTGCGACAGGTTCAGCACATCGTCCACCAAATTCAGCATCAGCTGCGTGTTATTCTTGATGATCTCAGAATATTCTATCTTTTCCTCCGGCGAGGTGGAGTCGTCAACCAATAAAGAGGAAAAACCGACAATGGCATTCAGAGGAGTACGTATTTCATGGCTCATGTTCGCCACGAAGGTACTCTTCATACGGCTATCCTCCTCAGCCTTTTTCTTAGCCTGTACAAGCATGTCTTCCGAATCAATCAGCAACAGCTTATCCATCAATAATTCATTTCTAAGTAGCCTCATCTTGCGGTAAGAGATAAACATAACAATAAGCATCACAAACAACGAGAGGAGCACAATGAAGGAAAAAACCAGCATGCGCTGCTTTTGTATAACCTGCTGATTGCGCAATTGCAGTTCATGCGATTGCAATTCGCTCTTTTTTAGGTCGTGTAGCGTCCTAAGCTGGTTTATCTGCCGAAAGAAGGCTTCATCCGATTTTTTCGACTCCACTTCGTATATTAGGTCATAGACGGCCAAGAGTTCATCCTGCCTGCCCAACCGCTTTAATATATCCGCCTTTAGCTGCAAGTTATCCACAGGTGCTTCCCTTTTCAACAGTTTGTTGACCAATGAAAGAGCCTTATCCAACTCTCCTATATGTCTATAATAGTCGGCTAACACGTACAAATAGACGTTTTGAACAGGATCGTCCTCCAGTTGATGGATCGATATATATTTGCCTACCTCAGTCAAAGCCTGCCCTACTCCGTTCGGATTGTTTTGAAGAAGTGCCATCTCAGCCTGGTAGCAAGTTAACAGACAACGGTCTCGCTCCACAGGATAGTTCTCGCCTTCATTCTTATTACGATCCTCTTGCTCTCTGATCAGGGCTTCGTAACGGGCAGCAATAACCTTCATCTGGTCGAATTGCTCTGTGTGGACGCAACATTTCAGTTGGAGGAAGGTCATGTGCAAACGCGTCTCCAGCTTACCGTTGATTAATTCCAACAGGTCCAGCCCCTCTTGAAGCGTGAGCACCGCGTCGCTGTCGCGACTGATGGAGTGATAAATCATTCCCAGACTCTCCGAACAGCGAACCAAGTCCTCCTTATTATCGGAGCGGCTAGCCTTACGATAAGCCTCGATGACGTCGTTCATCACAGCTGTCTCTTGCTCACCCGCACAAAGCACAATAGGGCAGAGCGTCAGTAAGACCGGAAGAATGATCCGGAGGCAACGCCACAATTTCCAATATCTATTTTGCTCTTTCATCATATATTATGCAGATAAAACGTTCAGGTTAATGGATAAGTAAAGACAAAACGGGCACCCTTCATATAAGAAGTATCCAAACAAATAGAACCTCCAAACAGTCGGGCAATCATCTGGCAAATAGGTAAGCCAAGCCCCGTGCCTTGTACAAAAGTATTCACCTTCTCAAAGCGTTCGAAAATGTCGTTTTGCATATCGGGCGGGATGCCGCAACCGGTATCAGAAACGGCAAATACAGCCTCTCCCTCCACCTCTTTCACCTCAAAAGAGAGGGTGATTTCGCCCTTAGTCGTAAACTTGGCGGCGTTAGAAAGTAGCTTTAGCAGCAATTGTTGCAGTTGGAAAGCATCCGTATTGACCTGATAAGAGGATACGGAAGAGATAAAGGTAAGCATTACCCCTTTACGCACCTTATGCTCCATGCCGGCAATGGCGTTTCGACAACATTCCACCAGATCGTGAGGTTCTATGTTGAGCCTGAAGTACTCAGACTCAATACGCGACAGGTCGAGCACATCGTTTACCAGATTCATTAACAGTTCTGAATTCTGTTTGATAACAGCAGCAAACGTATTCTTCTCTTCGCTCAACGATTTGTCTAGCAGGAGGTCGGAAAAACCGACAATCGCATTGAGCGGTGTACGCACTTCGTGGCTGATGTTGGCAATAAAGGCTGTTTTCTTTTGGTCGGCCAGCTCAGCTGCCTCTGTCATCACGCGCAGTAATTTCTCCGACTTCTCCAACGACGTCTTCTCATCCAGTAATTTATTTTTCAACCCGCTAACTTTTCTGTAATAGAAACAGAGCACATAGAGTAGCACCACCAAAAACAAAGAGACAGACATAGAGCCCCATATCAAGGACTGCTTGACGGCAATCTGTTGCGTCTGAAGCTCCAACTCGCGGAGGTTCTGCTCATTGTCGCTCAAATCGTTGAGAAGGCGTAATTGATGGATCTGACGATCGAAGGCCTTGATGGCAGAAGTTTCATTCTCCGTCAACAACTCTTCGTAAACAATTTCTGCCTCTCCGTACTCCCCTAGTGCACGCAAAACATCCACTTTCATCTTCAGCATTTCCGGCGTTCGTTGCATCCGAAGCGAACGGTCGATGGCTTCAAGGCAAAGTTGCTGATTGCCAATATTGTCATAATAGATTGCCTGCGTATGATAGAGGGTATGCTTCATGTAATCGTCCAACGATTCGTCCAAGAAGGTAGAGGCTCTGTCCAAATAGTGTTTCGCCTTAACAAGTTCGCCCTTCCGAATATACAGATCCGCCCAAAAGGAGTTTAGCAGACAACGATTGCGTTGAATGGGGTAAAGGCTTCCCTTTTCATTACACTCCGACTCCAATGCATTCAACAAATAGTTGTATCGGTCAAGAAGCACTTCCGCCTCGTCGTAATAGTTCATGTGAAGAACGGAGATCACCATATAGGATATATATTGCATCTCATACGGCAGATCCTCCTTGTTTTTCTGCAACAGGGCAAGTCCTTTACGGAAAGAGGCAACAGCAACACTATCGTGATTGATCACCTGATAGAAAACACCAAAAAACTCGTGTACCCGCATCATGCCATACTTCTGAGATGTCTTTTCCGACAAATCCAGCTGGCGTATGGCTTCGTTCATAGCCAACTCGTAATCGCCAGACCACAGATAAGCCATGCAAACATAACTTCCAGCCCGAAACAACTCGTCGGGCGATTCGTGCCTACTCTGCGCCAGCTCTTCCAGCCGTTTTGCCCACAGACGAAGGCTATCGTTCTCAATCTCATTATAATAATAACGGCTCAAAGAAGCCATCGAATCGTACATTATTCTAATAGAATCCAGCCGTTTGGCCACTTTGAGCCGTTGCAACTGCAACGGGACTTCTTCGGGCGTCTGCCAATGCAGCGCAATCAATTCATTTAATATACGGATCTGCTCATGAGGCGCAGCATGTCGCATAGACATCAGCAAACTGTCTAAACGAACAATCCGCTTCTCGTTTTGCGCACTTACAGGCAAAACAAACATAAAAAGAATGATTGCTAGGACGAACCTTGTTAAGCCGGATGGAAGCAAATTGCCTTTTTTCATTTTTCTACTCAGCTTGGTTATAGGGATGAATAAAAATAAAACGGGCACCCGTAGTATAAGATGAGTCCAGGCTCAGGTTTCCCTCCAAACGATCCGCTATCACTTGGCAAATGGAAAGCCCAAGGCCGGTTCCCTGCACATATTCATCCAGTTTCTCGAACCTCCCGAATATTATGCTCTGCATCGCAGGCGGAACCCCACAACCGGTATCGGTAACCATCAGACGAACCTGTCGTTTTTCTTCGTCTACTTCGATGGAAAGAGTGATTGAGCCATGCTCAGTAAATTTAGCCGCATTGGTCAACAAATTGATCAGCAACTGCTGCAGGCGCAAAGAGTCTGTTAGGAGCATCAAAGAAGGACTGGGCGGCGTAAAAAAGAGCTCCACCCCCGCAGAGACGCGATGACGAATACTGTCCAACGCACAGCGGCAACAAATAATCAGGTCGCACTGTTTAATATTGAACTTCATATTGGACGATTCAAGGCGCGAGAGGTCGAGCACATCGTTTATCAAATTGAGCAACAAGTCCGTATTATTATTGATAATAGTTGAAAAGGAGGCTTTGTCTTCCTCCTCAACCGATGGATCGGTCAACAATCCGGAAAAGCCAACGATGGCATTCAGTGGGGTACGTATCTCGTGGCTTATGTTCGCAATGAAGTTACTTTTTATCAAGCTGGCCTCTTCGGCATGTTCTTTAGCTAAGCGCAATTGCTTTTCAGACTCCAAAAGCGAATCCTTCTCGCGTAGCAGCTCATTTTTCAACCGATGCGTCCGTTTAAAATAGAGGTAAAGAATATAAAGCAAACACAACAAAACAGCCGAAAAAGACATCGAGAAAACCAGCCAGCGCCGTCCGGCCATCAGTTGCATCTGACTTATTTTCAATTCGCGTTCCTGTATCTCTTTGTTGTTCAAATCGTGTATCGTGCGCAATTGGTTTATCTGGCGGTTGAAGGCATCATTATTACATTTCGAAGTAAGGGTGATAATCTCTTTATACAAAGGAACGGCCTCTTTATACTTGCCTTGGGCAAGCAGCAAATCCACCTTAAACTGCAAAGCTTCGTGAGTATGGTTTTCCTTAAGCAATCCGTCAATGACAAGCATCGCCGAGGCATAATCGCCGGTGGCTTTATAATAATAAGCACTTGCACAGTTATATATAAAATTCATATAGTTGCTGTTAGGCCCCGTGTTCTTCGCTCGATAGAGGGCAGCCTTCTTCAACGTAAAATCGGCTTTGTCCAACTGGTGGCGGTTGATATGTATATGGGAATAAAAGGAATAAAACATGCAACGATACCTGTTGATAGGAAACAAGCTTCCCGTTCTTGTATTTACCATCTCCTGTTCGTTCAGCAAAGAGAGACCATGTAGAATATATTTTTCCGCATCGTCGTTTTTTCCAGTCCGCAAATAAGATTCCAGCATATTACCGATCAGACTAATACGATGGCGCAGGGTGTTTTCCATCACCTCCAGCCCCTTCAGCGTCTCCTGAAAGGCGACTATGGCATCACTGTCCCGACGAATCTCCTGATAAATAAGCCCCAAGTTTTCGCTGCAACAAACCATACCGTATGGCTGCTTCACTTTGCGCGCCATGTTTTGAAGGCGGATCGCATCATTCATAGCCAATTCATAATTGCCACTCCATAACAAACCCTGACAAATATAACTATGCACATTAAAGAAAGCATCTGGATATTGCTTGATTTGCTCCGAAACAGAATCAATATAAGCCACCCAAACCATCAAACTATCGTTTTCATTCTCATTATAATAATAACGGGACAGTTCGGCAGCTGTATTATAGGCTAGTTCCACAGAGTCCAGATCGGTAGCAAGATGAAAAAGTTCGATCAGATAATGCTCTTCGTCCGGAGACTGCCGTGTGTTAACAGCTAATTGGCTGAGTATTTTTATTCTTTCAACAGGATTTGACGCAACAGATGCCCTTCTCTGCAAACTATCTATAGGCGAAGCCAATTGAGGTACGGCCATCACAGACGATGCAGAAAACAGGCAGATAGCAGATACTAAAAAAGAAATGCCCCATCTCAATTTTATACATAAACAGCAATTGGTCATAGCAAACGCAACATTAAGTGGGCGCAAAGATACGAATTTTTCTTTTCAAAACTCTTGTGCCTCAGAAAAAAGCATTACCTTTGCCCCCAATTTTGAGAGAAGACAATATAAAGTCCAATTTACTAATTAAAAGAACTATAGTATTAACAATTTAGAGATGGAAAATTTAAAGAACATTCAGCCTGTTGAAGAATTCAACTGGGACACCTACGAAAAGGGTGAAACTTACGGAACTGTAAGCAAGGAAGACCTTGTAAAAACTTACGACGAAACTTTGAACACCGTTAAGGACAAAGAAGTAGTTATGGGAACTGTTACATCAATGAACAAACGTGAAGTTGTTGTAAACATCGGTTTCAAATCGGACGGCGTTGTCTCAATGGGAGAATTCCGTTACAACCCGGATTTGAAGGTAGGAGACGAAGTAGAAGTCTATATCGAGAATCAGGAAGACAAAAAAGGACAATTAATTCTTTCTCACAAGAAAGCACGCGCTACCCGCTCATGGGATCGTGTTAACGAAGCGCTTGAAAACGACGAAATCATCAAGGGATTCATCAAATGTCGCACAAAGGGCGGTATGATTGTAGACGTATTCGGTATCGAAGCATTCCTACCGGGTTCTCAGATCGACGTGAAGCCTATTCGCGATTATGACGTATTCGTTGGTAAAACAATGGAATTCAAGATCGTTAAGATCAATCAGGAATTCAAAAACGTTGTGGTTTCTCACAAAGCTCTTATCGAAGCTGAACTGGAAGCTCAGAAGAAAGATATCATCTCTAAGCTCGAAAAAGGACAGGTATTGGAAGGTACCGTTAAAAACATCACTTCATACGGTGTATTCATCGACTTGGGTGGCGTAGACGGTTTGATCCACATCACAGACCTTTCTTGGGGACGCGTTTCGCATCCGGAAGAAATCGTTCAACTCGACCAGAAGATCAACGTCGTTATCCTCGACTTCGACGACGAGAAGAAGCGTATCGCTTTAGGCCTAAAGCAACTGACTCCGCACCCATGGGATGCACTGAGCGCAGAACTGAAGGTAGGCGACAAAGTAAAGGGCAAGGTAGTCGTTATGGCTGATTACGGTGCATTCATCGAAATTGCTGCCGGCGTAGAAGGCTTGATCCACGTATCTGAAATGAGCTGGACGCAACACCTGCGCAGCGCTCAGGACTTTATGAAGGTAGGCGACGAAATCGAAGCTGTTATCCTTACTTTGGATCGCGAAGAACGCAAAATGTCTCTTGGCATCAAGCAATTGAAGGCTGACCCGTGGGAAGATATCGAAACTCGCTTCCCGGTAAGCTCACGCCACATGGCTAAGGTTCGTAACTTCACTAACTTCGGTGTATTCGTAGAAATCGAAGAAGGCGTAGACGGATTGATCCACATCTCTGACCTTTCTTGGACGAAGAAGATCAAACACCCATCCGAATTTACTCAGATTGGTGCAGAAATAGAAGTTCAGGTATTGGAAATAGACAAAGAAAACCGTCGTTTGAGCTTAGGCCACAAACAACTGGAAGAAAATCCTTGGGATGTGTTTGAAACAATCTTCACGGTGGGTTCAATACACGAAGGAACAATCATCGAAATCCTTGATAAGGGCGCAGTCGTTTCTTTGCCTTACGGCGTAGAAGGGTTTGCTACTCCGAAACATCTGGTAAAGGAAGACGGCTCACAAGCTGCTGCCGACGAAAAGATGGATTTCAAAGTAATCGAATTCAACAAGGAAGCAAAACGCATCATTCTTTCTCACAGCCGCATCTTCGAAGATGAGCAAAAGGGTGCAAAGAAAGAAAATGCAGCTGGTGGCGAAAAGAAAGCTGCTGCTAAACGCAACAACAACAAGAAGGAAGAAGAAAACAACAATTCATCTATCGCTACCGGTTCTGTAGAAAAGACTACACTGGGCGACATTGATGCACTTGCTGCTCTGAAAGAAAAGATGGAAGGCAAATAATCTGCCTCTATCCTCAAATACAAAAGCGGACTACCAATTAGGGCAGTCCGCTTTTTTTGATAGACCGCCAGTAACTTTACTAGTAAAAACATTGCGTTATGAAGAAAATACTACTCCTATTAGCTATCTGCCTAGGGCTGTCCGTTCAGGACCAAAAGGCATGTACGTCTATCATTATAACCGGAAAAGCCACTCCGGACGGTCGACCGCTAATGTGGAAACATCGTGACACGGAAGCACCCTACAACCACATCGTCTATCAAACCGGAAGTGGATACTCCTACCTCGGCCTAGTAAACAGTGATGACCTATCCGGAGCCGTCTGGAACGGCACGAACGAGACCGGATTTTCCATTATGAACACAGCCTCGTTCAACCTGAAAGACGACGACGTAAAGGAAATGGATCAAGAAGGATTGTTGATGCGCAACGCGCTGAAAGTATGCAAAACAGTGGAAGACTTCGAGCATTACCTCGACACCCTGCCCCGCCCCCTGCGCACGGAGGCTAACTACGGCGTAATCGACGCCTATGGAGGGGCTGCTTACTTCGAAACAAACAACCGTAAATATTATAAAAAGGATGCCAACGACCCGGCTCTGGCGCCAGACGGTTACCTAATATATACCAACTTCTCTCAGGAAGGGCGAAAGGATGAAGGGTTGGGATACATCCGTTACGAAACGGCAAAAATCCTATTCAAGGCCATGAGCCGGGAAGGCTTTACCCCGCAAAAGATCTTTAAGCAAGCCTCCCGTTCCTTCTATAACAGCTTGATGGACATCGACCTGACGAGCAGTGAGCAGAGTCCGAACAACCGCACGGGATGGTTTGTGGAGCAGGACTTCATCCCACGCTCGGAAAGCACCGCCTCTATCGTCATACAAGGCGTCAAGCCGGGCATGAACCCGGAACTAACTACGATGTGGACAGCCCTCGGCTACCCTCCAACCGCAATCGCACTGCCATTATGGGTGAAGTTGGCGAAGGAGCAACCTTCGCTCGTGCTCTGTAAAGAGGGGGAAAAAAGCGCCCCGCTCTGCCTATACGCTTCGCAGTTGAAGGAGAAAGTCTACTCCATCCACCGCGGAAACGGACAGCGCTACCTACATTGGCAGTTGCTTTGGAACAAGGAAAGCACAGGCTACATGCAGCAACTGCAACCGGTAGAAGATAGCATCTTCAAGCTCTTCTACGCCCCTAAAGCTGCTTGGGAGAAAAAGAACGCCCTCCCTGAAGACGAAATAAAGCAACTATACGTAGAGTCGGAACAGCTGATAAAAGCGGCCTATCGCGCCGCCATGAGGTAGTTTTCCTACTCCTCGTCGTTCTCGTTACGCTCTTTTTCTTTGATAAAGCCCCCGCGGTAGGCGTAAAGGAGCTTTTCCAGGTCGCTGATCTGGCGTTGCAGGTCGGCGCCCTTATCCGTGTCGCGTACCATCTGGCGATGGGCGCTTAGCTCCACAACGATGGTGGTGGACTTGATGTCCAGCCCCTCAGCTATGGCTTTGGCGGTAGATTGGAACGGCTCGTGCTGCACAAGTTGGAAACCTCTGGAGTGATAGACCAGCGTATAGCCGGCAATACCCGTTTCGGGATGATAAGCTTTCGAAAAGCCGCCATCAATCACTAGCAACTTGCCATTGGCCTTGATCGGATTCTCACCCTGAATGGAGCGGACAGGCACATGGCCATTAATGATATGGCGATGCTCACCACGCACGCCAAACACGTCCAGCAGCATGTTGCAGATCGCCTCCTCCTTGCGGAGCGTGTAATAGGCGCCCTTCTCCTCTTTCTGCATCTCCGGATCGCTCAGGAAACAACGTTCGAAGGTGGCCATCCGGCTCTTGTCGAACAGCGGGGAGTTCTTTCCGCACCATACGTACCAGATATAATCCATCGCAAAATCCTTCGACGGCGTCTCTTCCGTATCAAAATAGGCGATGCGGATCAATTGATCCACCTTGTCCAGCAGGGCGGGGCCCTCGTAAAACTCGCCACAGATCTCCACCTTCTTAAGCGTACCGTCCGGATTGAGGGGCACAGAGGCGTGAAAGAGCAGGTTCGAATTGCACACCTGATACATGCCGCCATGCGTAAAGAAGCAACGCATGTGCTTGCGGAGCTTTTCGCTACTCTCGAAAGAGTGCTTTATTTTAAGGATCAGGTCTTCCTCGTCAACGGACAGTCGGTAAGGATCTTTCTCGTTGAGGGTCGGCCAGTTCTTGTCTTTTAGTTCGTATTCCTTGCCATCAAGGCGGATCGTGCCCTCACGCGTGTTGATGCGGTGGAGCAGCAGGCGGTCGTCCATCTCGAACTCAGGGCGGCGGCGGATGATGTCGCCCTCCAGCTTAAATTGGATAATCGTAATCGCCTTGTGCATCTGAGCCATCAGGCGGATGGTCTTCTCGTCGTAAGTGCTATCGGAAAACTTGGTGCGGGGGATGAATAGTTCGCAAGGATCGTCGGCATACTGATCCATCGCAAAGGTAGCTAGGGGCAGCAGGTTGATGCCGTAACCATCCTCCAGCGTAGCCATATTGCCATAACGCAGGCACATGCGGATCACATTGGCGACGCAGCCCGAATTGCCCGCCGCGGCGCCCATCCAAAGCACATCGTGGTTGCCCCACTGAATGTCGAAGTTATGATAGTCGCAAAGCGTATCCATAATCAGATGCGCACCGGGGCCCCGGTCGTAAATGTCGCCCACGATGTGAAGCAGGTCGATCGTCAGGCGCTGGATCAGGTTGCACATGGCAATGATAAAGTCGTCCGCCCGTCCGGTAGAGATGATGGTGTTGATAATCTGATCGACATAAGCCGATTTGTTGGGTTCGAGCAGCGATTCGTGCAGTAGCTCCTGAATAATGTAAGAAAACTCCTTGGGCAACGCCTTTCGCACTTTCGAACGGGTGTATTTGGAGGATACGTTCCGGCAGACGCGTACAAGTTGGTTGAGGGTGATCAGGTACCAATCGTCCAGCTCCTTTTCTATCGACTTGATCAGTTCCAGCTTCTCCTCAGGATAGTAGATCAGCGTACAAAGCTCCTTCTTCTCAGCATCGCGCAGGGTATTGCTAAATATCTCGTTTACTTTGCGCTTCACGGCTCCGGAAGCATTCTTGAGCACATGGCGGAAGGCCTGATGCTCGCCATGAATATCAGTCAGGAAATGTTCCGTCCCTTTGGGCAGATTTAAGATTGCTTCAAGATTGATAATTTCAGTACTCGCATCCGCAATTGTGGGGAAGCTGCGCGCCAATAGCTGCAGGTAGCGTAAATCGCCAAGCACGCTCTCCGGGGTAATATCTTTCGTCATTCTGTTCATCGCATATTAATAGCACAAAGATAACGAGAAGTAAAAGAAAAGCAACAGATGACAGGGATAAATTAAACACGAAAACCCTCCTCTTCAGGTATTGCTACCTAAAGGGGAGGGTTTTGTTCTTAATCACTAATATAGTGTACTCTTATAAGGAGTATAGCTTATTTAATGATAGCTTTTACTCAAGTTTCGGAAGTAACCTGAAGTGTACACTGGTGGTTATGTCAAAACATAGAATCAATCAAACTCGCTATCAATTTATAAATTGCCGAAGAGAAAATTGTCAGTTTATTCAATTGCGGATTTTAGAATTAACATTCCACGTTTCACGCCTCTATCTATTTGTCGCTCTGTTGGTTCGTGTGAAACGTGTGATTTCTGATCAA
>JAVVRI010000098.1:0-11969 GCA_036654795.1 Tannerellaceae bacterium | reverse complement strand
CTTGTGCTTTATAAAGAGCCACAACAAGAAGGTAACGCTAATAAACAAGAATAAAAGGATACAGCAGATAAACCAACCGCTCTTCCACCATGGCGGGGTAACAACAAGCGAAAGCAGCATGACAGGCTTACTCCAGTCACCGTTCTTTTTGTTATAGGAGACCCATATCTGATAATTACCAGTCGAAAGAGAATGTAAGGCAATGGAGCGACTGGGCACTTCGATCACTTTTTCCACATCCCCATGTATATAGTAGCGAAACAGTTCCTTTTGCATCAAGTCGCTCCCCTTGACAATTACCTTTGCACTAAGCGAAGTGTAGTTCCAAGGGACAGAGAGGAAATTATCCTTTCTGTCTACCAAGGCATTCACCGAAGCTCCGTTCAGGTCTACATCCAGCAAGCTGATAACGGGATTCATATTTTCAGGAAAGGAGACGTTGTTCTTGATAAACACCAACCCCATCACGCCGGCCATGTATAAGTCGCCGGATCGGGTGAGCAGAGGAGGCGTGTCGATATACTCGTTTCCCGAAACGCCATCAGATTCACTACATGCAATTATCTTACCCGTCTCGGGAATGTAGACGTAAAGGGCATTGTGCGTACCTACCCAGAGACGACCGGACTGATCAAAGCCCAGCGAGGTTGTGCCGATAAAGCGATCGTTTTCTATCGCAACCGCAGTGCCATTCGCCGGCGAGTAATAAAACAAACCGTTCGCACTGCCCAGCCAAAAGGCGCCCTTGTTGTTTCGGCAAGCAGCCGAAATAATACCAACGGAATCGCTGGATGAAAAAACCGTTCGTATCGTGTTCTGCACATGGTTGACCTCAAACAGTTCGGAAGCTCCATGCAGGTAGCTGATGTTTCCTGTGTTTTCCACCATATAAAGGGAGGGAAAAATAATATCATTCCCCTGAACCGTGGCAGCTGTTAGACTCTTGGTGGATTGGTTGTAGAGGTAGATGCTGTCGGACAAGATATAAAACTTGTCCTTATTGAACCTATAGAGGTTGGCCGACTTTCCGGCGCAGAAGATATTGTTTTCCTTTTCCGCTCCGGCCACATGAAATTCGCGTATGGCGCCACTCTGCTTGTTGAACAGATATAACCCTTGACCGAACAAGGAAAGAAGAAGTTCAGTCTCCGTATAGTCGATGATTGAGATTACTTTTGTGGAATAAGTAGAAGGATAATGGTTGAACAGACCCGTATGAGGATCGAGGCGGTTAATACCTCCGCCGTCGGTGCCTAGCCAGATAAAACCTGCCTTATCTTCGAACATCCCCACGACAGCCTTTTCGCTCAGACCGTAGGACGTGTTTAGGGGCGCATCTTTGTATGTCCTCATGTAAACTTCCTTAATTCCGATCAGTCCCCCGCGTACGCTACCTGCCCAAATATTATTTTCCGGATCGCTGTAGAGGCACCAGTAGGAGTTAACCGGCAAAGAGTTCGTATTCCCCGGAACATGCTTTATGACCTGCATGCTGTGATTTTTTTTGTCATAAAGATTGATACCGCCACCGTCCGTAGCCAGCCAGAGCTTATCGCCCCGCTCCCTTATATCCAGAATCACGTCGTTCGTTAGCTCTCCGCCGGAGACGGTAAGATGGCACAACATCCGCCCACTTCGATCATACCCCATAAGCCCTTCCCCATAAGGAGAAACCCACATGCAACCGGAGGAATCCATACAGACAGTGCCAATCTGCCTGTCCTTCACGAAGGGCACACGTTCAAGCAAGCCGCTACCCAGCGTATACCGCCACAAGCCATTCCATCGACAGGATAGCAGGACGACGCCCGCAGCTTCATCCCATATGCAGGCACGATCGAACGGACTAGTCATCTTTTCATTGGAATGGACAGTCAGGGGAATAATATGCTTGTCAGCATATTGATATTTGAAGACTTCCCCTCTACCAAAAAGAAGCACCCCTCCGGTTACAGGGAGAAAAGAATATATGTTCAACTTTTTCCCCTTTGAAAACACGGGGACGAAGCGGTCGTTCTCTCGATCGTAAAGGGACAGTTCTTGTTCCGTCCCGATCCATAGATTCAGCAAGGAATCTTCATGTAAGAAACGGATATCATTAAAAGGTAAAGAACGGTTACCGCCCTTATGATGATAATAGCTCTGCACGCGTTCGCCGTCGAACGTATTCAAGCCAAAGCGAGTGCCTATCCACATCAACCCTTTATGGTCGGTCAGCACGCACCTAACCATTGATTTGGAGAGCCCCTCGCCTACTGATATTTGCTTAAAATAGTATTCAGGCTTTACTTCGGCATAAAGAAAAGTCCCGGATAACAACAAACCTAAAAGATATAATATGGTTCTATATTGTTTCATAAAGTAATACTTAAAATAGGCCATCGTGTCCCGTAAGAACTCAGGCCGTTTTTTATGATGCAACAAAGATATAAATTATTATGAATAATATAACATACTTTTATTAAACTACAGGTCAATATGCAGTATATTAACGAAAAAGAGCGAATATTTTGCTCTGCAGCCCATATGCTATTATGCTTTTGAGCTAGCTCGTAATTACTTTTGAGCTGGCTCGTAATTGCTTTTGAGCAGGCTCAAAATTGATTTCCAGCCTGCTCAAAAGTATAATTAGAGTAATGTTTTGATCTAAATAGTGGTATAGAAAGTACTAACAGTTTGTACGAATGTACTACTAGTAATCTACTGTATATATAACATACAGTAGTAAAAGGTTGGAAATAATTGAGGAACAATCAAAAGAAGACAAACGGCCTGAGTTCTTACGGTACTTCATCACATAAAACGAAACGTCACATTACAAATAGGGCTATTAGCGAAAGCTAAGAGAGAGGGAGGAGAAAGGGGATAGAGATAAATAAAGGCCCCCCTCTATCACAGAGGAGGACCTTTTCCATCATTATATTAAAATTTACACTAGTGTACTATTCTAATTGAGATTGGTTCGGCTCAAGCGGCCAATACGGGTTCTGATAGATCGGAGAAGTGCTTATGTCGCCCTTCGGATCATCAGCAGCGATACGTATGTGTGAAATACAGATCGGTTGCAAATAGTTTGCCTTCATCCATGTATAACCATTATACAAGTTGTTGTTTTTCTCCACAACCTGATAAGGACGAAGATACTTACCGCTCTTTTCCTTGCTGGAAATGTTCGGAGTCTTACCCGGCGTTCCGGCAGGGATCAACATAGATTCGTGCTTCGTTACATCAATGTATGATGAGTCCTTATACATTTCGTCCCAGAAGTTACAACCTTCGATGATATAGTTCTTTACCTGATCAAGAGCACGCCAGCGGATCAAGTCGTCCCAACGCATTCCTTCAGAGATAAATTCGCAACGACGTTCGCGACGGATGTTATAGAGCAAAGGAGAAACCTGCGTCCCACCAGAGTAAACAGCCCAGTCGTTTTCATTGCTCAGCACCGTAGCTGCAATGGTTTTATCCACATCCGTATCCACACCGGCACGTTCGCGGATCTGCTTCCAATACCCCTTGGCAGTTCCGTCAATAGAAGTTCCATTGTTTTTGATGCAAGATGCTTCAATATAGTTCAAGTAGGCTTCTGTTGCACGGAAAAGGATAACACCGGTCGTTTCGCTTACGCCGCTAGGCAGGTGATCCATGTCGTAAACATAGTTAAGACCTTTACGAGTACTATATCCGGTAACTCTTCTCGATTCCGTTGCATCCACAACGTTCGGAGCACCAAAGAAAGAACGAGTAGAGTCGTCTGGTGTAAAGGTGTTTCTACGAGCCTTTTCAGATATCATAAAGAGTTGCAGACGTTCGTCGCGTCCCTCTTTAGTCATGTCCAAAGTCTTGTCGCCCTTATATCCGGATGCGTTTGCATAGATAGGCAAACCATTCTTCATCAGGTATGATTCTACATAGCCACGGGTGAAACCTGTACCTGTACCGGCCACGATATAGGTAACAATAGCATTACCCACATTAAGGCTTGAGTTGAAATCATGCCACATCAGCACTTCTTTATAACCGTCCATGTTCTCAGCACCAAACATTTCAAAGTATGGATTCCATCCAGCCGTTTCGCCTGTCTTCGGGTTGATCCGTCCTGAGTTAGAGGTCAAAGGGATTCTGTCGGCCAGATCCTTTGCAGAAGCCATTGCTTGGTCAGCAAAGAAAGCAATCTCCTTGTTCAGGTCGATAGAGAAACCACTATTATAAGACATAGAAGCTCCCGGCCATCCTTGCTCACCCGGTACGCGAGGGGTACCTTTGTGGTATGTTTCGAAAGAGGCTTCGTAAAGAGCAACTCTCGACTTCATTAAGATAGCTACATCACGCGTGATGCGATTCTTTCCACCCGGAGGTGTCGTGCTCAACATGCTGATGGCCTTGTCCAGATCCTCCAGAATGAAACGAGCCACCACGTTACGCGGCTTGCGTTGGCTGGCCAAAACCAGTTCTTCTTTATTATCAACCAAGACTTCGGTTACGATGGGGAAGTCGCCAAACTTCTTCAAGCGTTTGAAGTATTCGTAAGCACGCAGGAAATAAGCTTCACCAATATAATGGTTTATGTTTCCAGCGTTACCGGTTAAAGTGTTTTTATCCTTCTTAGGAAGTACCTCCTTAAAGAAGAAGTTAAGCGCACGAATACGTGAGAAACTCCATTCCTGGTTATTCAGATCATTTTGTGGTTCATCTGAAGGTACGCGCCATTGCCCGGGTTCCCACTTTTGGGTATTGGCATCTGCTCTGGCCTGGTTGTCAGAATCATCGTCCGCCATAGAGAATGGTCCCATATTCCACTGCGACACAGTATTTGGGAATATATCATATTGTTTGATGACATAGGCTGCTAAGTCGGCCTCTGAATTAAAGTAAGCTACAGGAGTTACTTTATCCAACGGTTGTCTGTCTAAGAAGTCATTGCAAGACCCCAATGTCAACAATCCGCCCGCCATGCACATCAGTGCAATCTTGTTCATTTTATATTTCATTTTAAATCTAGCTATTAAAAGTTAACATTAATACCAAAAGAAATTACTTTAGAGAGTGGATATACCTTACCGTTGTTGTTCAGGTCATCGCCATAAGCACCGGCATTATCCCAGTTATAACGTCCAGAAACAGCTTCGGGATCGAACATTTTTGCCATTTTAGTCATCGTCAGCAAGTTGTCGCCTGAAACATATACACGCAAAGACTGGATCTTGATAGCTTCCATCCAACGTTTGGGGAAGGTATAACCTACCTGAATATTCTTCATACGGATGTATGCACCATTTTGCAAATAGCCGGTCTGTGTTTTCTGGTTACGTTGGTACTTGCTACCATCACCCATTAAAGGACGAGGATAATAAGCATCCAGATTAGCACCCAACGGGTCGCCTTCCGGACGGAAGAAATCCCAATGGTCTTTAAAGCCGGCCGATTGCCACTCATTACCGATAACACCCCAGAAATAAGGACCACCTACTTCTACCTCACGTTTACCAACGCCTTGGAAGAATACGCTAAAGTCGAAACCTTTATAAGCAGCATCCAACGTAAGACCAAAGTTGTAACGCGGCGTGTTGTTACCAATGATTTTCTTATCACCAGCATTTGTCAGCAGGTCAGCTCCTGAGTCAATCTTGCCATCACCGTCTAGATCGGCATACATAATGTCTCCTGCACCCCAGTCTGATCCTAAAGCAGTCTGTCCACCATTTGGCAATGTAGCCAAGTGTGCGTCCATTTCTTCCTGACTTTTAGCAATGCCAAGTGTTGTGTATCCCCAAATTTCACCACTCATCTTACCGGCGTACCAGTTAGAGTATTTGTTGGTTGTGTTCGGATAACGTGTTACTTTTTGACGAGCATCAGAGAGGATACCCTTAACACCATAGTCTACGTTACCAATACGGTCGCGCCATGACACCTCCAATTCAAAACCGTATGATTCCATATCGGCATTGTTGATTTTAGGAACGTTTGCACCCAATACAATAGGAAGTTCGGGAGCAGGGCCTACCATGTCGATCGTCTGACGATTAAAGTAGTCGAACGAACCGGTCAAACGGTTGTTGAGCGCACCAAAGTCCAAACCGATGTTCCAAGAACGAACACGTTCCCAAGTCATCAAGTCGCTTACCATACCCGGCATCTGAGCTGTGTTTGGTTTCAAATTATTAATCAACCAGTTGCTATCGCTAGCTTTGATTGTCATACCCGGATAGAAGGGATACAATTCGCTGGTGTTCTGGTTACCCAGCTCACCCCATGATCCTCTAAGCTTCAACGTGCTTACGTATGGTTCGAAATCGCTCCAGAAAGCTTCACGGGCAATGTTCCAACCGGCAGAGAATGAAGGGAAGAAACCCCAACGCTGATCGCCAATAAAGCGAGAAGTACCATCGTAACGCATGTTGACTTCCACCATATAACGTTCCTGATAGTTGTAGTTGATACGACCAAAGAAACCGGCAGTAGCCCATTCGTTGTAAGAATTAGATCCGATACCACCATTCTTGATCATATCGGTAGCCGTGTCAAGCGTAGGCAGAGACGGCGAAATCAGCGCCTGACGTGAGGCATAAAGACTTCTGTAACGGTTCAGCTCAGCGTTAAAACCAAGCATACCTTTAATATAATGTCCGCTCTTTGTTTGATAGAAGTAGTCGGTAAAGGCATTCACGGTATAGAAGTTACGACGATCAGCACTTTCATACACTTCGGTAATACCAGCTGCATGGTCTTCGTCGAACTTAGACAATCTCGGTTCGTTCAATGAGTTATATTCATAAGTAGGCAACACATCGTAATGGCGGAAACCATCAGCCACCTTCATGTTGGCTTCAGCCGTGATCTTCCAGTTTTTGATCGGTTCGAGGACGATCTGCAACTGTTGCGTCAAGTCGTCGTTCTGCTTTTTGTCGCGTGAGCCGGATTCAAGCTGGATAATTTCACTACCCGGCATGTAATGTCCGTTCGGGTCTTTTACAGGAATGGTCGGCCAACGACGAGCCAAGTTGTGGAAGAACAGAGCGTTTTGATAATAAGATTTATCATAGTCGTTACGAATCCAACGTGAAGTGTAATTAACCGTAAGATATTTGGTTACTTCTGCACGTAACTTTGCGTTCAAAGAGTAACGCTTAAAGGAGTCATCGGAATGCTTCAGCAACCCTCGTTCATCCATGAAGTTACCGGATAACATATAGGTTACCTTTTCGGAACCACCGTTTACACTCAAGTTATGTTCGTGAGAAGGAGTCCAGTGACGGTAATGCTCGTCAAACCAGTTGGTATTACCATTAGCACCACCATACTCCTGCCACCTATGTTGATTATCAGCAATTGTACCATCCAGCAACTCACCTTTCTGATAAGCAACAATACGGTCGAGGGCATCCTGATTGAACTTAGCACCTGTACCACCATTGCTGGAAGCAGCGTTAAAGTATTGTGCAAACGTATAAGAGTCCATCATATCCGGCACCTTGGTAGGATCTGAAAAACGAACGTTATTGTTATAGTTGATGCTTACCTTACCAGCCTTACCGGATTTGGTCGTAATCAAAATTACCCCGAACGGAGCACGAGATCCATAAATAGAAGAAGCAGCAGCATCCTTCAATACGGAAATAGTCTCAATATCCTGCGGGTTCAAAGCGTTCATGTTGCCTTCCATACCATCAATCAAAACCAGCGGTTCTGACTTTGATCCGGCACCGATAGATCCGATACCACGAATATTGAACTTCATGTTATTATCCAATTCACCACCTCCCATAGGAACACTAAAGTTCAAACCGGGAACAACCCCTTGCAGGGCTTGGCCAACGTTTGTAACAGGACGAGCCTCCAAAGCTTCTGCCTTCACTGTACTTACAGCACCGGTCAGGTTTACTCTTTTCTGAGAGCCGAAACCAACTACTACTACTTCGTCCAATGCTTGCGAGTCATCTTTCAGTACTACATTGAGAGTTTGCTGATTGTTGATTTTAATACTAGCGTCCTTATAACCGATAAAGGAGAACTTTAAGGTAGCACCTGCCGGTACTTTTAAAGAGAAAGCACCATCCATATCCGTGATCGTACCTATAGTGGTACCTACAACAGATACGTTAGCCCCAACAATTGTTTCTCCGGTAGCATCTTTTACTACACCTTTTATCGTACGTTCACTTTGCTGAGCAACGGTTAAGGCTGTACTTTTTTCAATAGTAGGGCTCATAGTCTGCCCTTTTTCTGTTTCCGCCTTTGTATGGCCGGAAGAGAATAAGAATAAGAGGGCAAAAGCCAAGCTCAAGTTCCCTATTCTCTGAGAATTCTTTTTCTTCATGTTTTGTGTAATTTTTCTTGAAAGTTTTTCTTTTAGATAATTAAATCCATCTTTTTACTTAGTATTAGGCTCGCGTTCTTTTTTAGATCATAGGCTATTTTTTTTATTTGTTTACAATGGCAAAACAAATGAAAATATAGCCGTAGCATGTTCAAAATCGTCTAACAAATGTTCAAAATCCATTATTTAACCAAATAACGGATGCAATAACCCCAAATAGAAACATTTTGCAACGTATATTTACACAAAACAGACCTCAACATTGTAACAATAAAGTATAGTTGTATAGCTATTTTTACATAACCACCCTTTTTTAGGTGTACCTCATCAGGCTAATCGTAACAAAAATTCGCAACTATTCAAGCCCTCCTCATCAGAGTGCATAACCAATAGCCCACACTTATTTGGTGCCGGTATGGACAGGCATATTAGATTTGTGGTTACTGTTTGCAGGTATCAATTCTTTCCCTCCATACCAATTGCAGAACTTTGACTGATAGGTCATTTCAAGTAAAAGCTCATCCGTCATCTCCTGCTCTTCCGGGAGTTCAGCGGAAAGAAGGTCTTTGTGGAAGGCTCCATATAATAAGAGGCGGTATTTATTGTCATCACCTAATAAGTGCCAGGGGGTAGTGAGGTTTGGCAGGTCATTTATCGCTTTGCGAAGGTATATTCACTTGGTACCATGCGCGACACTTTAGTGGTACCGCTCGTAGCAGTGACTGGTACCGGTACCAAATGTGTGATATGAACATCGTCAAGGACGATAAGATCGTTTTTGTCAAGTCGTGACAACATTTGCGAGAAGGTTCCGTCAAGGCGTAATTGTTTGAGCACATCGACAAAACGGTTCATAGTATGGGTGAAACGGCATTCACAAATTGTTTACTAATTATTTACAAGTGGTTAATCGTTTATAAATCAATGATAAACTTGTCCATCATATCTGCGGTTCCCTCTGTTTCATGAATCTTTTTATAGAGGCGTATGCGAGATGCGGTAATGGCGGAGGTGGAACGATCTACTAAACGGGCTATATCTTTTACTTGCATGGAAATCTTTATCAGGTAGCAGATATGGAGTTCAAGTTCCGAAATTTGAGGGCATAAAGCATAAAGCTGTGTCGTGAAATTAGAAAAAGTCATATCTATGGCAGAACGGAGTTCATTCCATTTGTTTTCCTGGATTTTTATATTCTCATTATGCGAGATCTCATGAAAGTAAAGATATATTTCAGACTTTTTTAAGGATAGTTCTAACAGTCCTTTCTCATTTTGAGTCGCTAATATTTTATGGTTCGATATCTCCAGTAATTCCTTTTGTGATTGGATAAGCTGCTTTCGCAAGGTGTCTTTTTGGGATTCAGCTTGAAGTAGTAACCCCTCTAGCTCATATACCTTTTGTTTATTCTTTTCAACAGAATCCAAACTATTGGCATATTGTGCCTCCTTTAGTTGTTGGATCTTTTTCTCTTGTTCCCTCGCCGCTCTCTTTCTTCTTCCCAAGTAATAAGTGTTTCCAACAGCAACAAATACGATAAGAATCAAAATCAAGACTAATTGGTAAACTTGGATTTTCTTTTTTTCATAATCCCTTATTAGTTCATAGTTCTCTTTTTCTATATGTTGATAGTTATATAAAGAATGTATCTTACTGATTGCCTCCGTTCTTGTTATCTGTTTAATGGAATCAGTCAGTTCCTTGCTTTTATAGGCATAATCCAATGCGGCCCGATAGTTCCCTTTACTCGCTTCTATTTTCGATAAAGACAGGAAGGCACTTTCCTTTACATATCTATTACCATATTGTAGGGCGGCGTTGAAGTAATATCTTGCGGAGTCTACTTGAGATGTATTTTGATATATTTCGCCTAGTCCTAATAAAGCATTACCCTTTTTCTCAATTGTTGAAGCTTTAGAGAACACGGTCTTTGCGGTATCAAACTTTCCCCAGTCCACATAAAGACATCCTAGTTCTCTTAAAACATTGTCTTTGGTTGATTTATCTCCTTGTTCTTCGGCTTTCCTGTATGCTTCCTCATAAAAACACACAGCACTATCGGTCTTATTTGTAGCATCATACATGCGTGCTATATTGCGTAACGCTATCGCGACACCATTTCCTTCATTTTGCTTTTGATAATACTGATAAGAAGTTTTGTAGATAACCATCGCTTCCTCATACATACCCTGATGAGAGAATAAGGTTCCCATCTGCCCATAAATCCGCTTCAAAATATCATACCTCTTACTCCCTTTCCCCGCGTCAATAGCCCGTTGGAATGCTTTTACCGCTTGCGGCGCGTCATCCATGTCCCGGTAGACGCTGCCCAGATAGTGATAAGCTTCCATCCGCTTATCCGCGTCTCCATAATCCTCGTAAAAACGGGCGATGGTTTTTATCAGCGAATCGGATGTATGAGTGATGTATAGCTTGTCTTTCGCCTTGATGGTGAGGAGACCATAATACATCCGCGTTTCTTCGGGTTCATCCTTTATCGAACTATCTAATGTAGAAAGATAAATTAAGGCACTATCCGGATGAGTCACGATACAGCTTTCGGCTTGTTGCATGGCTTGAGGATAGGGTTTTCTGTATGAACAGCAGGTGAGCAGCATGCCTATCAAGGACACTATGAGATATGTCAGTTTCATATTATTGCACAAATATAAGAAATAAAAAGACAATTCGGATAAGTGGACCGATGGTTATGTTATGTATGATGGAATACATCTCTCTCCGCAGGGATATTTTTAATTAATATTCCACGTTTCACACCTCCATCTATTTGTAGCTCTGTTGGTTCGTGTGAAACGTGTCGTTTTCTGATCAACTATTTTCTTTTCCGTAATATCCTGCTGCTGCTTCATATATCGGGGCACGCTTAAAGCCAATATTACACAATTTATGCTGGTCTAAAAGTTCTTTCAGCCGTCGATTAGCGGTTGTCCGGGTGTATCCACAGAGGTGTTGGAAGTCCAAGCGTGTTATGCGGACTTGTTCTGCAAAATAACCGGTAAGGAGTTCGTCTATCCGGTCGGTCGATAATTCGCTAGAATGTCTTTTCTCTTTGGTGCGTTCAAATTGGGTACACTTCAGCTTCTTTTTTAATTCTGCTTCCGGACGGAAAGCGACCGATTTAAAGTGGATGGATTCAGCCCGTATTTCTTTCGGTGATTGAATTTCAGGACATTGAATCGTAACAAGCAAATAGCCCAGTCCTTCAATATAAACCCGTCGTCCTTCCTGCAATTCTTCCACTACCACATCAGCCAATGAACAGAGCACGGCACTAACATCGGCAGTTGTTGCTGTGCACCGGCTATGTATCTTTTTTGCCAGAGCTTCTGTTGATACAGTTCCATCGGGTACAATCCGGGCATGATAACGCGGTCTTTTCTTACTATCCTTAGGCATCGGATTTTTGTAGAAATCATATTTTGCTGACATAATATAGAGTATTTAGGTATATATTGATACAAAGATAATGTGTTTTTTTTAAAATTACAAATATGATTCATATAAATCACCTATGTGAATCATATGAATCACATAGGTGGTTTAGTTGAATCACCTACGTGATCTTTTAAAAACGTCCTAACAAAGAGTCATAATCTATATCTGCAGCAGATATATTCCAGCGTCTGAA
>JAVVRI010000097.1:0-12001 GCA_036654795.1 Tannerellaceae bacterium | reverse complement strand
CGGTAAAGAGCAGTAAATCAGTCTTCTGAAATTAACTCCTACCGATTGTACAAATGGGCTAAAAAAATGTGGTACAACACGTATATCGAAAAGTCTGAAAATCAGCACATTGCATTTGTGCCTACTTTCAATGTAATTGTAAAAATGAGGTCTGTACCGTTTAAAAGAGCAAAACGCTAACACTCAATAGTGTAAATATGCTGCATCGGAAAGTAATGGCTTAGAATTAATAGTAAACAACTGTAATCAATTAGCAAGAAGTCTCTCATTTAGAGGGACTTTCTTTATTTTAACACTTACCTCTCACTTTTTGTTAGTACCCGTTTTTCATCCTATTGGCCGAACTCTTCTGTCTGGATCAAAAGAAGCTACTCTCGCAAATTCTACTTGACAACCGGAGGTAGAGGGCTATGAGGGAGCTCGCTCAAACTGCATAAAAAATACTTCCGAAACTTGAGGTCTTTATCTATCAGTGGTAGTTGTGATTGTAACGGGAATGCGTTATCTTTGCACCATTACCTTATTTGAATTGAATTAAATGAAAACAACTCGTATTCTTGAAATATGCGCAAATTCAGCGCAGAGTTGCGTGGAGGCAGAGGCCGGCGGCGCAAAGCGTGTAGAACTGTGTGCCGGTATTCCCGAAGGAGGAACAACTCCCAGCTATGGAGAAATCCGTACGGCGCAGGTTTTGACGAAAGGGATAGACATTAGCGTCATTATCCGCCCTCGTGGAGGAGATTTTCTGTACACACAGCCTGAAGTACAATCGATGCTTTTTGATATCGAAATGGCCAAACAGCTGAATGTACATGGCGTAGTGGTAGGCTGTCTGACGAAGGAAGGCGATGTGGACGTACCGCTTTTGCAACAATTGGTAGCAGCCGCCCGTCCACTTTCGGTTACTTTCCATCGTGCGTTTGACGTATGTCGCGATCCTTTTGTGGCGTTGGAGCAGATTATAGAAGCAGGATGCGACCGTATACTGACCTCTGGCCAACAGCCAGACGCAGTGAAAGGCATTCCGATGCTGACGCAATTGGTAAAACGTGCTGCAGGACGGATCATCATTATGCCCGGCTGCGGAGTGCGTGAGACGAACATTGCGCAGATAGAAGCTGAAACAGGAGCGACGGAGTTTCATACTTCTGCCCGTAGCGTTGTGTGTAGCGGCATGGTCTATCGGAATGAAAACGTCCCGATGGGAAGTGCGGCCGTGTCCTCAGAGTTTGAAACTGTCGAAACAGATCGTAATAAAGTAGCTGCCTGCCTGCAGTAATATGCTTCGTAGTTGAATAACCTTCTTTTTTAGGCACACAATCTGAGCTTTTTTATTTATGTTTGTATTTCGATAAGAGATAGATGCGGTTTGAAACAATTACTCAGAAAACTATTGAATTATGGAACAACGTAAACTGACTCGTTCTGACAATGGCATAATTGCCGGTGTATGTGCTGGGATTGCCAATTATTTTGATTTGGATCCAACGATTATTCGTGTGTTGTATGTGTTGATGTTCTTTTTTATGGGCTTTGGACTGATGTTGTACATCATTCTTTGGCTTGTCATACCTAAGAAACAACTTAATTAAATGAATTTTGAACTTATTTCTTCATTCCGTCCTACCGGAGATCAACCAGATGCCATTGCAGAGCTAACGAAAGGGTTGCGTAGTGGTGTGCCTTATCAGACTCTGTTGGGGGTAACTGGCTCCGGTAAAACATTTACCATTGCTAATGTGATTAAGGAGATACAACGCCCTACGCTTATACTTAGTCATAATAAGACGTTGGCTTTCCAACTTTATAGTGAGTTTAAAGCCTTTTTTCCGAATAATGCGGTGGAGTTTTTCGTCTCCTATTACGATTACTATCAGCCGGAGGCCTATTTGCCATCGAGCGATACTTATATCGAAAAGGATATGGCGATCAATGAAGAATTAGATAAACTCCGTTTGCGCACTACCGCTTCACTGTTGTCAGGGCGTAAGGATGTGATTGTGGTCTCTTCTGTATCCTGTTTGTATGGCATGGCTGATCCTACAGCGTTTGCTGAGAAGGTGGTGCATCTGGAACGAGGCTTGAAGATGGATCGCGAGTTGCTATTACACCGTCTGGTGGGGGCTTTATACGTTAACAACAAGTTGGAGTTTAAGAGTGGCTGCTTTCGTGTTAACGGCGATACGGTCGATGTCTTTCCGGCGATCGAAAACTTCGATGGCGTGGCCTATCGCATTGAGTTCTGGGGAGATGAGATAGAGCGTCTTTCTTCGTTCAGCCCGGAAACGGGGCAGGAAATTGACGAGCAGGATGAACTCAATCTTTATCCCACAAACCTTTTTGTTACTACTCAGGAGCGCATCAATGCCGCAATTGGTCAGATAGACGTAGACCTCGGTACGCAAGTCAACTTTCTGCAAGAGATTGGGAAGCCGTACGAAGCTAAGCGCCTCTATGAACGTGTCACTTTTGATCTGGAAATGATTCGTGAGCTGGGGCATTGCTCCGGTATTGAGAACTATTCCCGTTACTTGGATGGGCGGGAAGTGGGAACGCGTCCTTTTTGTCTTCTGGATTACTTCCAGAAAGACTTTCTATTGGTTGTAGACGAGAGTCATGCAACTATTCCTCAGATACGCGCTATGTATGGCGGCGATCATTCCCGTAAGCAAAACCTTGTGGAATATGGTTTTCGCCTGCCTTCGGCAATGGATAACCGTCCCCTTAAATTTGAAGAGTTTGAGGAGCTAACAACTAATGCTATCTATGTAAGTGCTACGCCGGCCGACTATGAGTTGGAACGTTGCGGAGGAATTGTTGTGGATCAGGTAATTCGTCCGACGGGTTTGTTGGATCCTGTTATCGACGTGCGGCCTACACTCAATCAGATAGATGACCTGATGGAGGAGATTACGCAGCGTTCCGCTATCAATGAACGTGTCTTGATCACTACCCTAACCAAACGGATGGCTGAGGAACTGACTGCTTACTTAGGGCGTATGGGGGTGAAGTGTAATTATATACATAGTGATGTGGACACGATGGATCGTATCCGGATTATGGATGATTTACGTGAAGGTACCTATGACGTGCTGATTGGTGTCAATCTGCTTCGTGAGGGGCTAGACTTGCCGGAAGTATCGCTAGTTGCCATTCTGGATGCTGATAAGGAGGGCTTCCTTCGTTCGCACCGTTCGCTTACGCAGACGGCTGGACGTGCTGCCAGAAACATTAATGGGAAGGTGATCTTTTATGCCGACCGGATTACTGCCAGCATGCAGCGCACAATGGAAGAGACGAATCGCCGTCGGGAAAAACAGTTGGCTTATAATGAAAAATATGGTATCACGCCACGTCAGGTGATTAAGAACAGTGCCTCTATGTTGGAGAAGCCGGCGATAGTAGAGCCCTATGCCTATGTTGAGCCGGAACCAAGCTTGGCTGCGGATCCGATAGTTCAGTACATGACTCGTTTGCAACTTGAAAAAACGATAGAACGTACTAAAAAGAAGATGACGGAGGCTGCTAAGAAATTGGATTTCTTGGAAGCTGCCCAGTATCGTGATGAACTGATCAAACTGCAAGATTTGTTGTTGGAAAAGGTGTAAAGAAATAGGGCATGCCACTTCTATGATGGCATACTATTGAAACAGTTCGAAGGTGAACTTTAAGCCGATACTCTGGTATTCCCATTTCTTGAATCCGGCAAAGACGGCTATGTTGAATAGGTAATTACCAAAGCCATATCCTAACTCTGTATAACTAGGTATTACTGGTGTCCATAACTGGCTGAAGTAAAAACGCTCAGATAGCATATATTTGGAAGTTTTCTTTCGGAATAATTGTGAAAGAAGAAAAGAACTTTCATACATAAGGTGTGCCTGCAGGTATTTGTCGGAGGCGTTATACCATCTGCTGCTTAGCTGATTGAAGACACCGCCGAAGTGGTCGTTCCATGAATCGGGGAAGTTACGACGCGCAAAGTACCGGAAGTCAGCAAAGTAGGTGGATCGCTGCGCCGTGTAGAGACCTCCGCTCAGGTGATAACGAAAATAACAGAGTAGTCCTAACGGGATGTTTTGATGAATGTCCAGCTCTATTCGCCCATAGTCTCCTGAGCTATTGAATATGTTGGGTATGGCTCGCGCAAATTCAATGGATATGGTGGGGTAGTAGGAGTAGACATATTCTTTACGGTAACCATCCATTCGATAGTATTGGCGCGGGGTGTAGGTGAGTCCGATGGCCGGCATGAAGTCGTTGTATTG
Source organism: Tannerellaceae bacterium (assembly GCA_036654795.1). Taxonomy (GTDB): domain Bacteria; phylum Bacteroidota; class Bacteroidia; order Bacteroidales; family Tannerellaceae; genus JAVVRI01. Next base: position 7,733 of record JAVVRI010000097.1, on the reverse strand, counting down.
CTCGCTGATCAACTCGATCACATGATCTCCCACAATCAGATCTGCTGTCTTTTTGGTAGGTAGGCGCCGGTGATAGGAGAGTTCGGTAAATAGAGTGAGACCGTTTGTCAACTCGAAATTGTTGCGCAGTTCTATATAGTAATGTTTAAAGGTAGATAGGTTGAGGTCATCAATGTTGAACGCTGAGTCTTTGAGTTGTTCGTTGATCTCGTCCATGATTTCAGAGGAATAGCCTTCATTACTGTTACCAATTGATAGGCTAAGTATTCCTCTGCGCTCCGGTTTATATTCCCAATCTCCCGCTACGCTGAAAAATATCTCTTTGCGTTTGAATACAAAACCTATTTCCGGTCGGAAGCGGAGTTGTCTGTCTTTGGCAAAGGTCTTGCTGATACGTATTTTTTGTCTATAGGTGATACCGTTATGGCCGGAATATCCTAGCTGGAAGGGATTTAAAAAGCCGGAATACTTGACGCGAGTCGTCTGGATGTCAAAGTTTTTTGTGCTGGTCAGAGTTTCCGTCAGCTTTAAGTATTTGACGACATCAGTCGAATCTGCAGTCAGGCTGTCTTTTTGAGCAATTGTTTGAAAGACCTGTTCCTCCTCGCTGCTGAGGGGAATGTCTCTTTTCTGTTTCCAATAAGTACTGTCAGTAATGATGGGCACTGTATCTGTGGATAGCTTGTAATAGCTGGTCATATCCAATTTTTTGAGTACACGTTTTTTGATTGGTTTACGCCATTTTAGCTTGTCGTAGTTGAAGTGGGTGTGATAGTTGGTGGCAACCGTATTACCCAATGCAGTATATCGCAGGGAAAGGTCTGCTTTTTGCGGCAACAAATAGTAATAATTGTTTCGGTTATAGGTCATGTCTAGGCTAAATTCGGCAAAAGAGATGCTTCCATTTAGGCTCATGCGGTCTATTGTCCATCGTCCGTCAATGATGAACAAGTTGCCGCATACTAGTTTCGGACTCCATTGCTTGGGTTCGAAACGTATTTTGTATATTTTCATTCCATCTGTCATTTCAATATCTTCCAAACTAAACTTGTATAGTTTGAAAGCGTTCTTGGCTAAAGGCATAAGGATGCCTTCATTGTAAATTGTAGAGGAATAGGCATTTATGTTAAGAAAGGCAAGAACCTCTTGCTGTTTATCGTTGCTAGGGATGCTGTTTCCATTTACAGCCTTAAAGGTGTGTATAAAGTGGTTCGGACTTATGAAATGAGAATGGCTCATCAATTCAAATATCATGTCCTTCGTTTTATAATCTACAGGGAATAGGAAATGTGCAAAGCGAATCAGAAAGTTCTTCTTCAGAATTTCCGAACGCCCTTTAATATAAATTTCAGCGTCATATTCGGACAGTGCATTCTCATACGCAGTTGCGTTAGCAATAACATGGTGCATGATTGAATCGGCCACTTGAACTGTAGAGTCAGTTCGAGCGGATAAAAAAGAATTTATACCATTAGGCTTATGTGCGTTTACCGCACCGCAAGCTATGGCAAATAGAAGAAAACTCAGTATCGTATATAAGTTTCTCAATGAGGTTGTATCACTTTATTCACAAACATACAGAATATAATTTGATTTTGGAGTGAAAGAAAGTAAAATGTGATAATTAATGCAATTAATCCTTTGATTCGCTTCTCTATTTCGAAAGAAAAACTGTATATTTGTGCTTCATAAGCATGTTATATAGCAGTCGTGGTTAAGCAACAAAAAGAAGAAGTCGATTTATCGGCCAGTTTATCAGATGTATGGAGGGTATTGACCGACAAAGAGCGGGAAATCCTTCGTAACAATTCGAAGATCCAGCATTTCAAACGTAACGAGTTGATCTACTGTGAGGGAGACGAACCAAAGGATATGATGTGTTTGCTCAGAGGGAAAGTGAAGATTTTTAAGGAGGGTGTGGGAGGCCGAAGCCAGATTATCCGGATGATTAAGCCGGTGCAATACTTTGGTTATCGTGCTAACTTTGCCCAAGAGGATTATCTTACGAACGCCTCTGCATTTGAAGCATCATCGGTCTGTTTGATTCCGATGACGGTGGTTACTGATCTTTTGATGGGTAATCCGCACTTGGCAATGTTCTTTATCCGTCAGCTTTCGTTTGATCTGGGGGTAGCGGACGAACGTACGGTTAATCTGACTCAGAAGCACATTCGGGGGCGGTTAGCTGAATCGTTATTATTTCTCAAGGATAGTTATGGTTTGGAGGAAGATGGTGCTACGCTTAGTATCTATCTTGCACGTGAGGATCTGGCTAATCTTTCTAATATGACGACATCAAATGCGATTCGTACTTTGTCTACCTTTGTTTCTGAACGCATAATTGCGTTGGACGGACGTAAAATTAAAATCATTGATGATGAGAAGCTCCGTAAAATAAGTAAAATGGGATAATATTTCGGGGAAAGAACTTGTAAGGAAACGAATAAGGGGTTTTCGACATTGTCGAAAACCCCTTATTCGTTTAGCGTATGGCTTCTCTAATGCGAATTAGTTTGGTAAGGAGCCCTTCCAGTAGGTCTAATTGCAGCATATTGGCACCGTCCGATTTGGCCTTTCCCGGTTCTGGATGTGTTTCGATGAATAATCCGTCCACCCCGACAGCGATAGCCGCTTTGGCGATGGTTCCGATCAGTCCGGGTAATCCTCCGCTTACACCAGAAGTTTGATTGGGTTGTTGAAGTGAATGCGTTACGTCCATAATGACAGGAAAGCCTAGTTGTTGCATCTCTGGTATTCCTCGATAATCGACCACAAGGTCGGTATAGCCAAACGTTGTACCGCGTTCTGTGATCATTACGTTGCTATTGCCAGCATCGACTACCTTCTGTGTGGCAAACTGCATGGCACCGGGCGAAAGAAATTGTCCCTTTTTAATATTTACAATCTTGCCTGTATGGGCGGCGGCTACCAGAAGGTCGGTCTGCCGACAAAGAAATGCGGGGATTTGCAGAATGTCTACATACTCAGCTGCCATTGCGGCTTCGGTAGTTTCGTGAATATCCGTTACGGTAGGTATGCCAAAGGTCTCACTAACCTTGCGGAGGATGCGGAGTGCCTTTTCATCGCCAATGCCTGTAAAGGAATCCAGCCGTGAGCGGTTGGCTTTTCGATAAGAACCTTTGAAAATATAAGGGATGTTTAACTTTGTGGTGATTTGGATAATGCGCTCGGCAATCTGCAAAGCCATTTCTTCTCCTTCTATGACGCACGGACCGGCCATTAGGAAAAAATTGTCTGTCGGATTCAAATTCTTTAGGGTAATCATAGGAATCTATTATTTATTTATGTTGAGTCAATAATTGTTCGGCACGTGCGATTTTTTCTTCGGTCGGAAGGCTTGAGTCCATCCAATGGATGGTCGATCCCCGCCGCTCCATTCCCCTGAACCAGGTCATTTGCCGTTTGGCAAATTGATGAATAGCTATTTCTAATTGTGCTACCATCTCGTTGTAGGTGAGGGAACCAATAATATACAGGGTGAGAAATTTATATTCCAATCCGTAATAGATAAGCTCATTGGACTTTACGCCGGTAGAAAGAATATTGCGCACCTCGTCCACCATCCCTTCGTCCAGTCTGTCTTTGAGTCGTTTTGATATTTTAGCTCGTCGTAGTTCGCGGTTAATGTCAATGCCTATGATCAGACTGTTTATTGGGTCGTATTCGTTGCAAGCTGGCGCCTGATTCCGATAAAACTCCTCAATTTCAATGGCGCGGATGGCGCGTTGGGCTGTGTCTACGTCCGTTTTGTTGTGAAGCGTTTTGTATCCGGTCAAGATGGCTTCCAATTCCGACAGCGATTTGCCTTGCAGCGAATGGCGCAGGGCGGAGCTTTCCGGCACGTCCAGTAGCTTATATCCCTTCAATACCGCTTCAATATACATACCTGTTCCACCACAAAGGATAGGCATTTTTCCTTTTTCCTGTATGCTTTGGTAGGCACGAAAGAAGTCGTGTTGATATTCGAAAACGTTGTATTTATAACCCGGATCGCAGATATCTATCAAGTGATAAGGTATTTCTTTCCCGTCCACGGTATAGTCGGCTAGATCTTTTCCCGTACCTATGTCCATGGAACGATAGATTTGTCGGGAATCCGCACTGATTATTTCCGAATCCAGATGAGCAGCCAATGCGGCGGCAAAAGTCGTCTTGCCTGATGCCGTAGGACCTAATATTGTAATGAGTTGGTATGCATCCATAGTGGAGGCAAAGATAATAAAAAAAGCCGCACCCTTGAGAGGCGCGGCTTTAAACTATATAATACGATGATTATTTGTTTACAGTAGCCATGTGCTGGATCAATTCAACAACCTTGTTTGAATAACCCCACTCATTGTCATACCAGCTAACTAACTTAACGAAGTTACCGTTCAAAGCGATACCAGCTTCAGCATCGAAGATAGAAGTACGAGCGTCACCTGTAAAGTCTGTTGAAACAACAGCGTCTTCAGTGTAACCCAGGATACCTTTCATTTCGTTTTCAGAAGCATTCTTGATAGCAGCCTTGATTTCATCATAAGTAGCAGCCTTTTCCAAACGTACTGTCAAGTCAACAACTGATACGTCCAAAGTCGGAACGCGGAAAGCCATACCTGTCAATTTACCGTTCAGCTCAGGAATTACTTTACCAACAGCTTTAGCAGCACCTGTAGAAGAAGGGATAATGTTGCCACTTGCAGCACGGCCACCTCTCCAGTCTTTCATAGAAGGACCGTCAACAGTCTTCTGTGTAGCTGTAGTAGCGTGTACAGTTGTCATCAAACCTTCTACAATACCAAAGTTATCATTGATAACCTTAGCCAAAGGAGCCAGACAGTTAGTAGTACAAGATGCGTTAGAAACGATCTTTTGTCCAGCATATTTCTTGTTGTTTACACCCATTACGAACATAGGAGTTGCGTCCTTAGAAGGAGCAGACATAACAACATATTTAGCACCAGCTGCGATGTGAGCCTGAGCTTTTTCTTTTGTTAAGAAAAGACCTGTTGATTCAACAACATATTCAGCGCCTACTGCATCCCACTTCAGATCAGCCGGATTTCTTTCAGCAGTTACACGGATTACGTTACCATTTACAACCAAATTACCGTCCTTAGCTTCAACTGTTCCTTCGAATTGGCCATGAACTGAATCATACTTCAACATGTATACCATGTAATCTACGTCAATCAGGTCATTGATACCTACGATCTGAATGTCTTTTTTTGCTTGTGCAGCACGGAAAACCAGACGTCCGATACGGCCGAAACCGTTAATACCTACTTTAATCATTGTAATAAAACTTTTATGGGTTTATTAAAAATAATACTTGTTTGTTTTTCTATTAACATCCACAAGGTGTAGCACATGAGGCTAACATCATCAGCACGAGTAAAAATGCTATCCCTAAAGATACTGAACGTTTCATCCTTCCTTGTTTTTAACGACTGCAAATGTAGTCTGTTTTTTTGTATTGTTGCTTATATTATAGGTGGAAAAGCATGCCCTATAACATAAATTAATTGTTGACGTCTATTTCTTTTTCCGAAATAATGTGTTTATGAACCATGTTTGTGCTTTTTGTATTCCCCATGAGATAAGCAACGGCTTGGCTACGTTCCATGCCATCGGCATTAATCCTTTTGCCACTGACAGATAATCAGCCATGCCCAAACTTATTATCGGCTGGGATGCTGTCGCTGCGACCGATGTCGATGTGGTTGGTGCATTTGTTTTGTTTGTACCCGGGAAGAACAAAGAGGAAAGAGAGGAGAGGAGCAAGCTTCCGGCGTTGTCGTGAATGTACGTTACGTCCTCATTCAGCATTTGTTCCTGTATCCGACATTGTTCTTGAATGCGTTTTTTGTCAGAAATCAGTTTCTCCAGCGGGGTCTGTAGTGTGTTCATGATTTGTTGCGTTGTGTTTGTCGTCATTTGCTGTCAAGGCAGCAATTACTACATTGAGTACTCGATTGCTGATTTTATCCTTATTGATCAATATACCTCCTATTAGCAGGCAGTATAGTACGGCAACAATGGAAAAGCCTATGCCGAATGATCCAAACCAATCACCTAGAAAGAAGCCAAGTGCCAAAAAAATGAATAGAATGGCAAAAAAGGCAAGAAATAACAAAATCAAACCGTATGAGAGAACGGCTATTAATTTACCGGTCTGCTCATACGTGTTTAATTTTAGAAGTTCCTGCTTTAGCTCTATGTAGGCTGAGAGGTCTTCTTTTAATTTTCGGAAGATTGTTTCTGAATCTTTCTCCATATCCAGCTTATTCAGCTACTACTTCTTCCATAGTTCCAACTACTTCTTTTTTGCAGCCATCTTTGTATTTGGCAATGGCTCCGTTAAATCCTTCTTTTACCTTGCCAACAACTGAATTGAGTTCTTCAATCAATTGACCTCTCTTGTCTGTTGCTGCTAAATAACCAACAGCAGCACCTACTGCAGCACCTACTACGAGGCCTAACAATAATTTGGAATCTACATTTTTCATACTTTTATCGTTTTAAAATAAGTTTGCACTAAGATAACGCTTTTATTTAAAATATAGTTTGTTTTGCTTGGAACTTTTCTGTTAAATTAGTTTATCGCTTCAATACTTTGACTGCGACCCAGTTGTTTTTCTCTGTGTGCGAAGCAATCGAAAGGTTATGGAGGCTACATTCGGCTTCAATGGCAGGGATGTCTTCTGTGTAAAATCCACTCATAAAGAGGCTCCCTCCTTGTTTTAGACAGACTGCATAATGTTGTATGTCGTTTAGTAGAATGTTTCGATTGATATTAGCAAAGATGATGTCGAAGGTTCCACAATCAGCTAATTGCTCAGCGCCACCCATCCTGATTTCAATATCTTCTGTCTGATTGAGGTGTATGTTTTCTAGCGAATTGTTGTATGCCCATTCGTCTATGTCTATTCCTACCACCCGTTTGGCTCCTTTTAGTTTGGCTAGGATGGCTAGAACGGCAGTGCCGCATCCCATGTCGAGCAACTCTTTGTCTTCCAAATCCAGTTTTAGCATTTCGCTAATCATCAGATAGGTTGTTTCATGGTTTCCTGTTCCAAAGGACATTTTCGGGTCAATCAGTATATTATATGTATAGCCAGGTTCCGGTTCATGAAAGGAGGCGCGGATAATACATTCCTTTTCGATGCGAATGGGTTTGAAGTAGTTCTTTTCCCATTCTTCGTTCCAGTCTTGTTCTTCTATTAATTTACTAGTACAGCGGATTGCTACTCCATTTAAAGGAAATGCTACCAGTTTATCTTTTATGTTTTCTGCATTATATAGTTTCTCGGGGATATATCCTAATAGTCCATTTTCTCCTTCCGCAAAACTTTCAAAGCCAATTACTCCTAATTCGGCAGCCAATATGTCATTGATAATGCCTGTCTCGATTGTGGATGTATAAGTGAAATTTACTTCGTAATAATTCATCTGTCTTTATTTAAGGTTACAAAGATACTTTTTTTCTTGGAGTGTGAAATACAATATAGTTTCTTTATGTATTTAGTCACACCGGGGATGTTGCCGCGATGATTGTGGGGCACTAGTAAAAACCTATGTTTTCTGAATCAAAGATTTCTGAGTTACTCAAGTTTCGGAAGTAACCTAAAGATGTCCGAATCTCCTTTCACAGATATAACATCGTAACGTACTGCACATTACGGTGAAACGTGAAACAAAGAGGTGTTTTACGAGCACCTCCTTATTCAAAC
>JAVVRI010000096.1:0-12022 GCA_036654795.1 Tannerellaceae bacterium | reverse complement strand
GAGGACGGTAACGATTTTCAAGAAAAGGGGCTGGAATACCTTGATTTGCTGGATGACGTGAACCGGGTACTGCATCAGTTCTCCGGCGAGGGATTCGGTAGTTTTAGTTGCACCAAAAGCATCACGAACCACAATCACACCGGAATCATCGAAGACATCGAAGAGTTTGAAACGCTTGTGAAAGATGATAGTGCCGTGCGGCGATTGGTTAAACTCACAGACGTTACACCTAATATCCGCTTAAAAGCACAGGGATAGTTGCTCTGCTTTCACAGCTTCTATCTTTTTGAGTTCAGCCTTTGCGTTACAACTCAGATAGCTGTAATAGGTGCCAATGCTTATGTAAAATTTTGGGCGAATAATATTTTCGTAGACCCACTGCTGTGTGACTCCACGTTTAGTGTATTCAATAGTCGTATTTTGTACATCTATTATACGATTGAGGATATTTATACGATTGTAGGCCATCGGAACACTGTTTATACCACAAAAGTACAGGTTTATGCAATAGGATTCAAATTATTTTCTGATAAACAGATGGACAAAAACAGAATAGGCGTAGAAAGTAAACAAAATAGGCGTAGGATGTTTGTATCCTACGCCTATTTTGTTTTTGGGCTTCCCGCATGGGGAAGTTTCAAATACACTCTCTTCAAAAAGAGAGGTTTGATTTTCCACTGCAATTTCACTGCCGGGTTGTACCATGCTAACGATTCCACCAACGTTTTCACCAATAACCCAAGTGGGTTGTATCTCTCGTATTGCTCGAAGCATTTCCGGCCAGAGGTAGCGGTCATCATCCGCTCCCTTTCGCTGTCCGGCAACACTGAACGGCTGGCAGGGAAATCCTCCGGTGAGAACATCAATCTTTCCACGCCAGGGCGTGAAGTCTGTTTCTTTAATGTTTCCATATCCTATTGATTCAGGGAACCAGTAATTTAATACCGTTTGGCAGAAACCATCTATTTCACACCAAAATGTATTATCCCATCCCATCCAAGTGGCGGCAAGGTCACCAGCTCCAAAACCGGAGAATAAGGAGGCATGTTTCTTTCCCATTTTGATTCATTATTTTTTGAGTTAATTACACTTTATATAGCCTCGCCCCCGTCTTTTCCTTCACCCTCCAAAGGAACTCCGCTGCCTTGTCGCTATCTACTACTATCTTTACTGCTGTGACCTCTTCCGTCTTCGGTGCTTGAATAAGCAGCGAACAGGGTTTGTCGTAATACAGCCAGTAGTAAATCAACTCCGAAAGGTAGCGGTCACCTATCTGGACAATATAGTTAACAGGGGGACGCTGCATCTTATTTCTCCGCTTTCCACTCTACGGTGACGATAGCTTTCAACCGACCACTGCCGCCACACACTTTGCAATTCTCTTTGCATCGTTCGCCCAGTTCGTCGTTTTTCCAGAACCAACCGTTCCCGGTGCAGTAACTACACGTAAAGCCGTTGAACTCTTCGCGTTCCTGGCGGAATATGTCTATGAAAAGAGGCGCTGACAAAAGCAGCGCATGTTGTTTCTTACTCATAATCTATTTCCTGTTAAGTCGTTATATAGCCTTTTATATCCAAGCTCCTTACCCTCCCATATCTCTTTGGGAAGAGAAACCAGCCAGTCACCCAACTGCTGGGCGAAGTCGAACACTGAGCGTCCTTTAAACTCCTTTCTGAAGATGCCCAAGCAGGCTATCAGTGTTGTTTCTCCACTTTCCACTCGCTTAAATTGGAAAGCATCCAGCACATCCATCATGGACGACAGGGCGGCAAAGCGGCTCAAACGCTTTACGTAATCATCATTTGAGCCTATTTGCCTTTTTATCCTATTCAGAGATGCCATAAACGAATACATCCATTATCTTCGTTTCAGCTACCGATTCCACCAGATACTCTGCCATCGTTCCTTTCATCCCTTCGTCGAGGTTCTTTTTGGCGGTATCGACATCCGATGCTTGTACCAACACAGTGACAGCCTGGCGACGTTCGGCACCACTCTTTTCGTCGAGCGTGATATAAACCAGTTTGCACTTATACCAGCGATCATCGGAAGGGTCTTCGCTGGCGAACAGTTCACTGTACTTAGCTGGGGTAATGTTGACTACCGTGAATTCACCTGTAATGTAAGGCGTCATCTCTTCGATGATGCGGGCTTCAGCTTCTGTGAAACTCAACGCGTCCACCAGGTAGGGTTCAGTTACTTTTTTGTTCATCCTGTTTTCCATTACTTTCTCGTAACGGATGCGGCATTCAAACCATGTTGCCATAATTGTAAGTTATTTAATTAGTTTTTAATTGTTATTTGAAATAGATTGAAATAGTGGTCGGTCGTTGCGTTGGCTGCTTCCAGTGTGTAGTCGGTGATATATTTGAGCCACTCCGGCATGTGTTCGCGCCGGAGGTTGCTCTTGTAGATGAATTTCATTAGTCTAGGCTGATGGCGCTCATAGATAATGGTATTCCTTGTTCTTTTCCGTTTTCGTTGCGGAAGGATGCTTCGATAAATGCGCAGGTATCAACAGGACGATAAGCATCTTTGATGATACGGATGCCGTCTATAAATTCCGGGTCTTTCGATTTATCCGCTTTCTTCTCCAGCTGGAGGATGGAGGATAGCTTCATGTTCCCTTTCTTGTCTTTAGAGAGCAAGTCCATGACAGTGTCTACGAGATCGGCACTGTTCTCATCTTTCGCCATCGTGCGCAGGAAGGCTTTCACCTTTTCTACGCCAACCTGTGCCGTATTGTCCCAGCCATCATTAGTACGTACACCCAACGTGATGGACATGGAACCATCGATGGAGTTGTACGTGCGGCTTTTCCGGTTCACTCTCACCTTGTAAAGTTCCTCCTGCATACTGGTGACTGTTCCGATAGTCTTGAATACACGGTCTTTGGTTGCCATCATCAGTAAGGATAATTTCATTAACTTACTCACTTCATCCCTTACGGTGGCATCTTCCAACTGCTTGTAACTATCACGTTCGCGGACGATACGTTCTTTCTCATTTCTTTCTTCCGCCTCCAGTTGTGCTTTGATAGCGGCTTTTTCTTCTTTCGTTAAATTGCTAATGTCCATACAATTTTGATTGTTTAATGGTTCATACTATGATTAATACTTGATATTACTGCGTTCGTATGGATGCCAAGCCTTTGGCATCCGGTCTTTGTCTTCTTCTGTCAATTCCGAAGGGGATTTGAGTTGTGCAAGGCGGGTTTTGTTTTGCTCTACACGCTGGTTGAGGTTGTGCCATTCCTGTATGAGGTCGTCGGTTTCCTTTAAAGTATCTATCAGGTTGCGTTCCATCAACGACATGCTGATGATATCCATGCGAGATTCGTCACGGGTGAGTCGCTCTTTGAGTTCATGAAGTTCCTGTTGGCGGAAAGACGGGGTGTAATTGGATTCTTTTTGTAGGCCTACCATACTATTGTCCCTCCTTGTTTTTTGTTCGATGTTCTTTAACTACAGCACTGCGGTCTAACTCGTGCTTACTGTAATATACATTCAGTCCTTTCTGGTAACCAATAATAAATCCATTGTCTGCCCAACGTTTGATAGTTGTTTTTCCGCATCCAATTATGTAGAACGTTTCGTCCTGTACCACTGCCATGCCGCACTTCTTCAATCGTTCTTCCATGCCATCGTCTGTGCGGTCGGCAAGTAGGCGGTCTTTGGCTACCTCTTCGGTGGTGCGGATATAATCGGGTAACAGGGTTTTAACCAGCGTCAACACCGATTCTTTAGTGAAGCCTTTGAGTTGTTTCAACTTCGGGGTTCCGGTGCGGAACCCAAACACGCCGTGAGCACTCTTGTAGCTCTTCGTCTTCGAGAACAGCGTCTCTTTGTTTTCCGTAGCAAAGGCTTGCAGCACCTCCATAGATTTGTCTTTCTGCTGTTGCAACTGTGCCAGTTCCGTAGCACTTTCGTCACGGATAGCCGTGATTTTCAATTCCATCTCAGCTGTGATTCGTTGAATGGTAGAATCTGCCTGAACAAATTCGCTTAATGCCGTTTCCACCTGTTCGCTACTCACACCGGTGATTACTGTCTTTTTTACTCTTAATGTTGCCATACTGTTTTCTTTTTTAATGGTTTATATCTTATTTAATACCTGTAATTATTCTTGTATTCCTTTTTCGACGTCCGTTTTAGCTCTTCCTTGCTCGGCTTTCCTTTTGAATTGAGTTGCTCCAGGTACGTCTCATCCAATTCGTATCGACGCAGGGCGGAGTAATATTGAGCCAGCATTTCACTCCATACCGATGGGGTTATGTCTCCCATCCCTGCGTGCAACCGTTCGGACAACTGGTCTATCTCCTGCTCTGTCTGCTTCATCCGCTCACTGATGCGCTTAGTTTCCTGCTTACGGAAGGTTAGATTGGTGGTGCTCATAGCTCTTGCTTTTTAAGTATCTTTTCCAACTTCTCGCGCAGGTCTACCAACTCTTCAAAGGTGATGTCCGCAAAAGGTTTTCCGGCAATGGTCGGTCCCATGCAGTAGGCGTTAATCCGGTTCCAATCGGTGGTATCTACGCCTATCTTTTGCATTGTAGTGAGGCAACCGGAACGACGGCGTTTCATCAATACGTCGCTTGTGGCTGGTTTCAGCGAAGCGGTATGCCCGTTGAGATAGCCCCACAGATAAGTCGCTTCATTGTGAGTCAATTCATTGGTGTGCGCCGTACGCCCATCGGTAAGGTTAAGTAACGTTTCCTCTTTCAGTTCCTTGCTCATTCCTTTATGAGTGTATAAACCATGCAGGCGACCAATCATTTTTTTGCTTATCGGTTTTCGTGTAGATGTTCCCATAACTTTATCGTTTTATTGGTTAATTATTCCGGCACTGATAAATAATATTTAGCCGCTCCATCTTCCCATACGGTATAATACCCTTTCGGGCCAGCAGCACTACGCCCTCTTTGTATAGCACGGAAGCCCTCTACCTGTATGCGTAGGAAAGCATCCCTTTTCACATCGTAGGCCATAGAACCGTCTACGTCTCTGCCGTTCTCTTTTACGTGGCTGATATAGACAAATATCTTATCACTGTACTTTCTTCTGAGGTATATCACTTCCTTACTGGTAGCTCCGAAGGTATCTTCCCAGCACTGAATCGTATCTATAAAGATGACGTCCGGACTACGGCGTTTTGATAAGTAGTCATCCAGTTCGGGTACGGTACATTCAGCAATGATGCCGATGTGATGTTCGTTCCGTTTCCAGCCTGCTGCACGCATGGCTTTCTTAAAGTTGAGTGCTCCGCCTTCTTCCAGTGACAGATAACTGACCTTATAGCCCATTTCGTCAAACTGCTTCGCCAGTGCCATGCAGAAGCGAGTTTTACCGTGTCCGCTTTTTCCGTAAATCAGCCAGCAACCTTTCTTCTCCGGTTGGTCGAAAGCCTCTTTCCATGCACCATAGAAAGGGATTACCTTGTGATTCATGTCTTCGATATTACCTATAGACAACGCCCTCATACTTGTGCCTCCTTTCTCAATCGCTCTTCTACCCGTTTGGTTTTAATCAAGCGCATCAGGCGGCGGAAGTCTTCCGTAAACAACACCAGTTTATCTTTGTATTTGTCCGGCTGTTTCTGCTCTTTTTCAACCTCTGCCCATATCTGCTCCTGATAGGTTTCATCAGTTACACCGTTGGCGGTACAAATGTCTTTCACCTGTTTTTGCGTCGCACCCAATAAATGAATAAAGGCACGTCCTAAGCGGCTATCTATTTCATCGTAACCTTTCTTCTCTGCTTTCACACCTCGTTTTATCTCTTTTTCAAGATTCTCTGTACCTGCCAATATTGCACCCAGCCGATATTCGGTTTCGTTGTACAACGGGATAAGGGTGCGCAAAGCGGCAGGTTTCAATTTATCTGCTTCGTCTATCAATAGGATAGGCTTCTGGGTACTTTTATTGTTGAAGTAGCGTATCAGGGTATTGAGTAGCGCGTCAATCGTCTGATAGGTCTTATCCTTCGACTTACCGATGGTAATTTCCATCAATTCCAGCAGGAACTGCCGGGCAGACCATTCGCGGCACTGGATATACACTACCGAATCATCGACCGAACGCAGGTACAAATCTTCCAATGTTTTTGTCTTTCCACTACCAGCCTTATTACTGATAGCCATCCACAAACGTTCCTCTTTAGCCGAGTGAAAAGTAGTGGCTATTTGTCTGTAGCTCGTTACGCTTTCCACCACAACCCAGTCATTCTCGCTATACCTCAATCCGGTGGCAATGGTCTGCGCCAGGGAGTCATCTTTTGCTCCATACTTTCCGCTACGGAACTGTGAAAGAGCAGTAGCGGATATACCACACTTACGGGCTATCTCTGCGGCCGAGCCACTGCGTTGAATGCAAGTTTCAACATGCTGTTTTAGTTTGTTCTTATCCATGATATATGATGTTTAAACGTTATTTAAAAGTCTTTTAAAAGTTACCAGCCACGAAGGATGCTTCGTCAAATACGTAATCCTCTTCATCGTCGGCAGGGGCTGTTTTTGCCTTTCGCTGGTTGGGCAGAGCTTTAGGCATTGTTACTCCCAGACGAATATCGTTGCGTTCATCCTTGTGTTGCCCCCTGCTGTCGCAAATCACAAGGCGCGCCAGCGTGTTGTTTAGTTGTGGATTATCGTTGAATATTGTTTCTACAGTCTCCTGTACTTGAATCATCTTGTCAAGTGCCCGTTGTTCCAGGTTGCTGTTAAACTGACCGATACGGGCACGTTCTTCAAAGTGTTCGGGCTTTTGCTCTTTCAATGCCATTGGAAGGTCTGATTTTTCTTCCAATTCAAAGCGTAGTGTACCTATTTCGTCTTTCACCCGCCCCGATGGCAAGCGTGTCGCATTGGATATAAGCACACGATTCAGGTTGTTTTCGTCATAACGTACCACCCAATTCTCGCCCATGTGATTGCGTAAAGAGGAATCGAAACTATCATAAACGTGCTCTACACCGTTGATTGTCATTGTTAACCCGGCTCCGGTCAGGCTGTTGGTGAATCCAGTGGTTTCGCCCATCAGTAGCAGGTATTCCGTATTCCCAAAGAGCAACTTATCTTCCGATTTGGTTGCGCCCCAGGCTTTCATATAACCGGTTATCTTCTTGTTCCGTTCCATCTGCATGATTTGCTCTATCTGCATACGCACACCTGCTTCATCGGGGAATAGACTGTGATTTTTATTCAGTAGCTCTGTATTGGGCTGCTTGCTTTTGTCAGAGGTGATGTTGAACCCGCTCCAGTTGTCAAACATCTGGCAATAAGTCTTATTCAGATATCTGAAATAAGGCTCTATCACCTTTGATTTGGCATTGTGCACGCGAGCCGGGGTGTAGTGCTTCGTCATTGCCTCATAGAATGGAAGCAGATTCCCTTTTTGGTAGTTATCCGATTGAAGTTGGAAAGGCTTGTATCGGTCACCGCCAAAAATATCCTGGGAATGCAACAGTGCATTGCGGAGTGCCTGACGGATAAGTGCTGTGTTCTCACGCTCACCGATAGCGTACCCGATGGGGTATTTCTTACAAGGATCCAGCACCACCACGATGGTGAGGCGATTGTGGTAAGTAGTCACTTTCTTACCGTCCTTGTTGACTCCCGTTTTCTGATAGAATAACTCTACATCCCAGCCGTCCAGCGTCCAGTAAAAGAGCGGAGAGGTAGGGGCGGTCCTTTTTGTCTGCATGGTCACGGTGTTACGGTATTCGGTAAGCCCACGGCGACCAGCCTCAGTGGTAGCGGCAAAAGAATCGCGCCAGTTTCTTATGGTATTGGGACTCTTTATCTTTTCCCAACCCAAACCTTCGGCCACAATATTATACAAACCACGTATCTGCTCATTATCCAGGTTGGTATGTTTACTCAGTAATTTATGAACGACGGCAGTTTGTTTGTCATCGACAATCTTTGCCGCCGATACATTTCCGTAAGCAGGGTTGATAAGGCAGCCGTAGCCCTCTTTCTTGTAACGTGATACTTTTCGCATCAACTTGCTTTCGCTGGTGGGAAGGGAGTGTTTCAACCCCTCTTTCTCGCGGATAGAGTTTGCCAGCATGGTAAGGTTCGCATTCAAATTTACTTTGATGGTATTACCACCTACGCTAAGGCTCTTCTTGTTCTGCTTCAAGGCAATGATGGCGTTCAGTACACGAGCGTTCAATGTATATTCGGCTATCCTGTGCGGAGGTAGGGCAATATCGTTATTCTTGCCATAGCGGTGCTTCTGGTAGAAACTGAAAGCGCGTTCGTCCGGGCGCATGGCGGATTCAAGGATGTTGAGTTCGGCAGTAGAATCATAAGGGTTGCCATAGATTTCGATGTATTTGTCTTTGACATCCTTACGCATGGTGTCAAATTCAACAAGAGAAGAGAAACCGGGACCACCACGCTTGATGATGGTGAGGTAGCCGGCCTTACGCATACGATTATACGTTGGCTCCTTTATGAAGCCTTTTTCGCTCCCTACATTTCTTTTTTTATCAAGAATGATTAGTTCGCTGGCATATATGCAAAGTATGTTATTATGTCGTTCAGCCATTGTTATGGTTATTTATTTATCTTAGTTCCCGCCCCGTTCTCGCTCCGGGTTTGCAAGTCATTAGCTTTCCTGCGGGTTCCCTCTTTTTCAGAGAGTTTTGTCTCTTCCTATTCTCCCGAACCAAAAGAGTTTTGCTACCTTTGTAGCCTCACTTAAAAATTGAACTATTATGATTAAGAAAAAAGAACTTGAAAAAATCGAAGTAGTGCGTTTCGAAACTTCATACGACGATGGTACACTCGATTTTTACACCGAAAATGTAAGGTCGTTATGCAAAGCCTTTTCCCTTAACTTCAAAATCATCGACCAACATCTCGAAGGAGCCGATACGCTACGCTATTACGAAATTTACATCTCCGCTTCCTCATTCTTCCTTGAAGATTTTCGTCACGTCATCAAAACATTCATTCTTACATGTGGAATGAGTCTTATGCATGTAAAGACGATAGAGATGGATTGTGATGTCTATTTAGATATGCCTGAAGAAACCTGTGAGGTAGAGAATCTAATTGTATATAAGCCTGAGAAGAACGAGTAGGTCTTCTTGCATACTTTACCCTTCCACTACTAATAAGGGTCATTAACTTTTCTTTTCCTATTTCTTTTGCGGCAATATCAAAAGGTATTGCATTAATTGTTGTTGCCATACTTATTTGTTTAATGGTTACTACTTTCTTTAGTTTTGTCTCTTTCTATTCTCCCGAACCAAAAGAGTTTTGCTACCTTGGTAGCATCACTTAAAATTAACTGTTAATAATTATCGATAATGAGTTCCAAAAGTTCCAATCCCATTTGCCGTAAATGAACCGAATGTAGTATCGTCCGGGAATTTTTCAAACTCTCCTTGTAGTAACTTGATTATTTCCCATTTCGTCCGTCTTCCTTCTGTCTTGAAGTCAAGCACCTCCTTTTGACAAATCTTTTTTCTTTGGAGTTCCGGCTTTCTGCCTTCAGGCGTAGAGGGTTTTATTTTAGGTTCATCAGAACATATACTTGCAAGAACATCTATCATTTCCTTTCTTATCTTGTCGCAAGTCTTTACTCTGATACGATGAAAATCTATCATTACAATCATTTTGTTTCCTCCTTTGCTCTTTCAATTAATACACTAACTATCACCATTCCTGCCAGCGCTACTAACACTACACTGGCTAAATACTCTTTAATCGTAGTCTCATAGCTGTCACATATTGCTATTGCCGTCCAAAGTGCCACTATCGCAACACCTGCCTGTATTCTTCTAAATGTTTTCATATCATATCTTATTTAATGGTTTCTGTTTTAGTAATCGTCCCAAACATATTCTTATACGCTTCCATCACTTTATTAGCTTGAGGACCTTTGA
Source organism: Tannerellaceae bacterium (assembly GCA_036654795.1). Taxonomy (GTDB): domain Bacteria; phylum Bacteroidota; class Bacteroidia; order Bacteroidales; family Tannerellaceae; genus JAVVRI01. Next base: position 2,129 of record JAVVRI010000096.1, on the reverse strand, counting down.
TTTCTCCCCGAAGGGCGTTATACACGGTCTTCTCACTACAACCGGCAGCTTTCGCCACTTTCTTCTTCCAACCCCTGGGAGGAAGAACGGGTAATTCTACTTCTTTAATAATTGTTGTTTTCATATCGCGCTATTTAAAATTGTTTCGTACTTTTGTGGCGTTACCTCTTTGGGTAATGGCAGCAAAGTAAACCAATTTGGTTTATATATGCAAGCTTTTATAAATCTTTTTGCGTTATAAATGGAAAATATTGCTTTACTTAAAGAAAGATGGTTCAAAAAAGAAGTTGAACGACTAAAAGAAGAAGGTATATCAAAGGCTGATATATCAAGGATGTTAGATGTTAAACCTCAGTACTTAAATTCGATATTGAATGGAAGCAGGAGCCTAACTGATTCCTTTTTAGATAAATTCATAGAGCTATACGGTATAAACCAATTTGATTTATATTCATCTATTCAGGATACAAATAATTCTTTGAACCCATCTATTACTTTACGTTTTATAGATAAACTTGACGAGAAAGACAAAGTAATACAAGAGTTAAACTCTAAAATACTTTTGATGACTGAGGAAATAACCCGAATAAAAAGAGACAATGATTTTTTAATTCGCCAAAAAGGAATAGACGTACCACCTGCACAAAATGTAGGGGATGCTGTATGACAATTCCCTATTTTGTACCGTTATATATATCAAAAGTCGATAAATAAGATGCAACCATCTGTAATGCAACAACTTAGCGGTCTGCTTTCGTTATTTCATCGTGTTATTGAGTGGCTTTATAGGCTCGGTTTAGTAGCAAATCATACTGTATTTAACATAAATACGATACATATCCCCCTCTGTACGCATTTGCAAAAACCATCAAAAGTATGTGTGTTGTATGTGTGTTAGTATGTGTGTTGCTGTTTTTTCTTTATTTTCAGATAAAAATAGAGATGCGAAAGGGGTTGAGGTTATTCCTTTTCCCCGGCTGTTATATTCAATTTAAACGTCCAACTCAGCCAAACAAGTAAAGCCCCACCGAACGTCAATACATGGCGTCCCGTGGGGCTTTAACGGCTATTCAGGTCACGAATGAACCTTTCAGCATCGAATCAGTGAAGTAATTAACCCAAAGTTAACTTATAGCGGTAAATCCGCTCTATTTAATGGTAGTAGAATTAACCCTGAATGAACCAAAGTAACCCTTTCGTATTGATAACACACATACTTTTCTTTCGCCCCATTCATGCCTGTATCTACTTATTCATCGGCGTTTCAGCATTCCGCAGCCCTCACAAAGTTCATGTCCCTTCCATATTGCCCCCTATACATATGAACAAATTAACGATATGTATGCTTCATATCTGTTTAACGGTGGAGATTTATTAGTTGAGTTATCTATTATTCCGCATCCATATAATACAGTTCCATTTATCATTCGAGAGTACCCATATGGTGATTATTACTCATTGTATAAAAATGGCGTTAAGGTAAGTTATTTTGATGTACCTCCTGGAAAAGTGGCGAAAGTATATTTGTCAGCAATACATGATATAGAGGGAGATGACACAAGTGCAGTATCAAAGCTGGCTATATGCACTATATAAATTAAAAAGCAAATAGCGTGTTATAAAAGCACGCTATTATAACAATAAAACTATTCAGGAATGACGACATCGCCGCTACCAACGCCTGGCATTAACCACCCAGAACCTTTATATTCTTTATTATGATATTTTAAATACCATACCATTATTGGTTTGTATACATGATTCAATGTTATATCTAAATATAGTCCATCACCCCAGTGCGGTTTTATTACGCCTAGTTTAGAAGCATCATCTATGTAAAAAACAACAGCTTGTGTTTTGGAGTCTATTATTTCAAACCTTGTCATTTCTACATTTTCATCAATCTCATTTTCGGCTGTAAGAACAAAGCTTCCGGTAACATATCCGTATAACTCTGGAATGCTGGAGTTATAGATAAAATTAATCATTGACGCTACATCAACAACATCGACGTCGCAACAAGCCACACAACCGCCTTCTTCTGCCTTTAATGTAATAATAGCTTTTCCCACTTTTTTAGCATGCAACGTTTTTCCGTCTGGATCTACTGTTACAATATTTGGATCACT
>JAVVRI010000095.1:0-12058 GCA_036654795.1 Tannerellaceae bacterium | reverse complement strand
GGATGGATATTTCAGGGCAATCGTCCGAATTATTAGTTCTTTCGATGCCAATAGTTAGTTCAAAGCATTACCCTTATTATGCGTTTGAGCCTGCTCGTAATCTATTTTGAGCCTGCTCAAAATAGATTACGAGCAGGCTCAAATATACTTTTGAGCTAGCTCAAAAGTATAATAGCATATAGGGGAAAGGATAAAACGTCCGATCTTTTTTAGTAATATACTGCACGTTAGAGCTAACGCGTCTGCATGTAGCGAATCTTAAATTTTGATGCGGTTGCCTTGTGGATATATCCTTTGTTTCTTGTTTAGTTGGAGTCAAACGTTTATATTTGCAATGATCATAAATTAATCCATTTTAGCTATGGCGAAGATATTACAGGAGTTTAAGACGTTTGCCATGCGTGGCAATGTCATTGATATGGCAGTAGGTATCATTATCGGTGGTGCTTTTGGTAAGATTATATCCTCCGTCGTGGGCGATCTGATCATGCCCGCTGTAGGGCTGCTGGTTGGCGGTGTGAACTTTACGGATCTGAAGATTGTATTAAAGCAGGCTGTGATGGAGGGCGATAAGGTGATTGCTCCTGCCGTATCTATCAATTACGGCAACTTCCTACAAGTGACGTTCGACTTCCTTATCATTGCTTTTGCTGTCTTTATGCTGGTAAAAGGCATCAACTCTTTGAATAAAAAGAAAGCTGAAGTTCCGGCTGCCCCTGTCGCTCCTCCCGCCGACATACAGTTACTTACTGAAATACGCGATCTGTTGGAGAAGCAAAACAAGTCATGACAAATAGAATGATTGCTCTATGCTTTGAATGTAGGCAATTATGCGTTGCGTTCAGTTGCATAAATGCTAAAAAAAGGCTTTCTTTGTCTCTTATTACAACAAATAGGAATCAATGGAATATATAGGAACGGAAATACCGGGCGTCTGGATTATGGAACCCAAGGTATTCAGGGATGCTAGAGGCTATTTTATGGAAGTGTTCAAACAAGCCGAATTTGAGCAGAAGACTGGCTGCAAGGCGTGTTTTATACAGGACAACGAGTCTTGCTCCTCGAAAGGTGTGTTGCGGGGGTTGCATTATCAGTTGGCTCCCTATTCGCAAGCCAAGTTGGTGCGTGTTATCAGTGGCGTGGTGTTGGATGTGGCGGTCGATTTACGGGTCGGCTCTCCAACTTTCGGACGTTATCAAGCCGTGGAGCTTTCGGGCGATAACAAGCGTCAGTTTTATATACCTCGCGGATTTGCCCATGGTTTTCAGGTACTGAGCGATGAGGCGGTGTTTACTTATAAAGTGGACAATCCCTATACCCCCAGTCATGAGCGTAGTCTTCGTTTTGACGATCCGGAGATTGGCGTAGCTTGGTTGCCGATGGATGCCTCTATCCTCAACCTGTCTGAAAAGGACTTAAAGGCGCCTTTGCTGAAGGATGCTGATTTTAATTTCACTTACTAATATAATGATTCTATAATGAAGACATACCTAGTGACCGGTGCAGCCGGTTTTATTGGCGCTAACTTCGTCAAGTATATGCTAAGCAAGCATTCGGATATAAAGATTGTAGTGTTGGATTTGTTGACGTATGCCGGCAATCTGGGCACGATTGCTGCCGATATTGATGGCGAGCGCTGCGAGTTTGTGAAGGGTGACATCTGCGACCGCGCTCTGGCCGACCGGCTTTTCGAGCACTATGCGTTCGACTATGTCGTAAACTTTGCTGCCGAAAGCCATGTGGATCGCAGTATTGAGAATCCGCAATTATTTCTTGTTACCAATATTTTAGGTACGCAAAACTTGCTGGATGCTGCCCGCCGTGCTTGGGTGACTGGGCGTGATGCTTCCGGCTATCCCACGTGGCGCGAGGGTGTACGCTTTCATCAGGTATCTACCGATGAGGTGTATGGCAGTCTGGGTGCTGAGGGTTATTTTCACGAGACGACTCCGCTGGATCCACGTAGCCCATACAGCGCGTCTAAGACAAGTGCAGACTTGTTTGTGAAGGCTTACTTCGATACTTATAAAATGCCGGTTAGCCTGACCCGTTGCTCGAATAACTACGGTCCTTATCATTTTCCTGAGAAGCTGATTCCTTTGATTATTAAAAATATATTGGAAGGAAAGTCGCTCCCTGTCTATGGCGACGGCACGAATGTACGCGACTGGCTTTATGTGGAAGATCACTGCAAGGCAATCGACTTGGTGGTACACCATGGCCGGGTAGGGGAGGTCTATAATGTAGGTGGTCATAACGAGAAACAGAATATCGAGATTGTCCGTCTAACCATCCGCACCATCCATCAGTTGCTAACCGAACAGCCTGCTTATCGCTCTGTGTTGAAGAAACAGGTACTGACGGCAGACGGTGAGATTGCAATAGATTGGATTAACGACGACCTGATTACATACGTAAAAGACCGTCTAGGTCACGACCAGCGTTACGCCATCGACCCGACGAAGATTACCTCTGAATTGGGTTGGACGCCCGAAACGTGCTTCGAAGTAGGTATCGTTAAGACTATCCGCTGGTATTTGGATAATCAAGCTTGGGTGGAAGAGATTACCGGGGGAGACTATCTGAAATATTATGAACAGATGTATGGGGATCGCGGGCATATCGCCTCGGATAATTAAACAAAATAGCCAATGCTGCCCCTGCTCCTAACAGGTAGGGGTAGTATAGGTGTTGCATGATCTCGAGGGGTGAGACATGTCCTAAGCCGGCAGCCATTAGTAGTTGCGCCCCATAGGGAATAACGCCTTGCACAAAGCAGGAGAATATGTCTAACAGACTGGCACTGCGACGCGGATCGACATGAAACTTCTCTGCAATGTCCTTTGCTATCGGGCCGGCCATAATTAAGGCGATTGTGTTGTTTGCTGTGCAGAGGTTGGCAAAGCTGACCAATCCGGCAATGCTGGCTTCGGCGCCTCGCGTAGTGCGGATGCGTGCTGTCAGTTTCAGGATAATCCAGTCGATGCCGCCATTGTAACGAATCATTTCCAGCATACCTCCTGCCAGTAAGGTGACGATGATCAGTTCTCCCATATTAGTAATGCCGAGTCCCATTGAGGCGTTCCATCCCCAAATGTCAAAACCGCCCGTTAGCATACCTACGACACCGGAAAGCAGAATCCCTATAAAGAGAACCAGCATAACCGTTACGCCGGAAATAGCCGTAATGAGCACCACCAGATAAGGCACCACCTTGATCCATTCAATCTCTGCTGCCGGATGATGGCTGACCGTTCCCGTACCTGTAAGAACATAAATCAATCCTGTCAGTAGGGCGATTGGCAGGGCAATACGCACATTTACCTTGAATTTGTCGTTCATCTTGCAACCCTGCGTGCGGGTTGCTACGATGGTTGTGTCCTCCTGCCAGCAGATTACCCGGTAGGATGGAGAGAACCAAATTGACGGTGGCATCCACCGCTCCCATCGCTTTGGCTGTTTGGGCAAAGGCGCCGGCCAGTATGAAGATTAGTACCATCAGCATGATGTTGCTGTTGGCGGCTCCGCGGCAGAACTGCTCAATGCGATTGCTCAGTTTACCCCCTTTCGACATAGCTATGGCTACAGCGGATGAGATAAGGAAGGCTACCGTGATCGGCATCTTGTAAAAGTCTCCCGCAGCAACCGATACTACAAGATAAGAAAGCAGAAAGACTGCCAAAGGTAGTAGCGCCCATACATTTGGGGCGTGGTTCAATGGACTATTCTTGCTTATCTCCATCCTTTGTTTTGTTAACTAGAACGAGAAGCGGAGGGCGATACGTATACCACCCTTCTTAATGTTTGGCTGGTCTAGATAGGTGAGCCGGCGATAGTAGTCGATGCGTAGAATCTTGAAGATGTTTTCCAGACCGACACTGGCCTCCATATAAGGTGTGTTTCCGATAGGCTGTGTGCCATCGGGAAACAAGAAGAGGTTGTCAGACTTCATCGGGTTGTTCTTATCCGTCAGGTTTCCGTAGATTCCGTTAAATGATATTACTTCGCGAAGTTTTAACCATTTGACGCCCGGAATCCGGTTCAGTATCCATCCTTTGAGGTAATAGGTAGCACTAAAGGAAACGTACTGATCGGCTATAAATTCCATTGCGTTCATCAAGTGGAATGCTTCTGGCTGAATGGTTACTGATTGGTTCGTATTGGGCATGATTAGCAGGGGGAAAGGTACTTTGTTCCAAACCTTACCTGCTTTTAGTTGTGCGTCGATATGTCCGAATGAGGAGAGCCAAATGCGCTTCTCGGCACTCAGTTCGGTATGGTTATAGTTATAGTCTCCACCGAATACATCTTTGAATCCTATCTGATGGGAGAGGCGAAAGATGGGTGCATCCTTTGCTAAGTTGAACACAGAACCTTTTCCGGCACGTCCGTTATAAGCACGTTCGCCCGGTGCGAAGCGCAGTTGCGCGCCTAGTTCGGAGGTGGTGATGCTCTTTTCGTTGAACAGATTGCCAGCTTCGTCCCGGCGAATGTATTGCAGGCTTCCTGCTGCTTCGTCGTTCTGGTTGCGAGCCCATGCCTTAAAGGTGAGTCCGTTAAGCCATTCCTTTTCGTAATGGAGCATGGTTTTGCGGATATAGGTCATCTTCGTTACCGGTTCGCCTACTTTCCAAGCCACAAAGATGTTATCCTTGCTGGTAAAAAGGAAGTCCTGTCCGGGTGTATAGAGGTCGTATTCTTGAATGACAGAAAGGTTGTTGACGGGTGTTTCCCCTGCGTGATATTCTTTTCTGTTGACGCTGTAGGTTAGTTTGGCGTTATACTTCAGCTTGCGGTCGTTTACGCCGTAAGCCAAGAAACCACTGGCAAAAAGATGCGGGTTCAGGTTAGCGGTTGTCATTCCGCCGATTCGCATGCGGAATCCTTCCAGATGGTTCGAACTGAACGTGGTGTTCATCGGACCGAAGTCGAACTTACTGGATTGTCTATCCTTGCCTGTCTGTATATAGCCAGAGATTAGAATCTCGGCCGTTTTGATGATAACATTGAATACCGGTATCTTTCGGAGCTGATTCAGCAGGTCGTCCAATGCGTTTTCTTTCTCTTTGAGCGGGACATGGCGGTTGTGTACCCAGAAGCTGTCAGTCTGTGCACTAGCCATGGGCATGATGTGATTCTGACCGAGCAGGCCGAACACGGAGTCGCTCTTTTCTACACTCAGATCGTATTTGCTGTAGTTCCTAAGTTGATGGGCGTAGAACTGTTGCGACCCTTTCACAAAGAAGAAGTTGATGTATGTGTTTTCATTGTTTACCACCCACGTACTGTCGGGCAGGCGCATAAACTCCTGTTCAATGCGGAGCTTCTCCACGAAGTTGAGGTTGATGTTTTGCGGAACGTTCAGTAGAAACTTTTTCACCGCATAATGACCGTCTAGGGTAATGTATAATCGCCCCGTAAAGCCATAACTCTCACTGTTTACCGGCACGAAAGCCAGGTCTACGCATTTGTCTCCGGATACGTTGAGCGTATCCATGATGTAGTATTTGTAGTAAGTAGTAGCCAATGTGGAAGAGAGCGGGCTGACAAAACGGTTAAGCAGCAACGTGATGTTGTTGTCGAATATATTGATGCTTTGAAAGATCTCTTCCAGATTGGAGGTGATTCCTCCTTCGTCTAGGGTCTGGTCTACCCCCTGAAGGCGTTTGGCTTTGGTGATGGTCTTGGTGCTTTTAGGCTCTTTGCGATAGTAGATGTCGGAGAGCGCTTCGCGTATGGAGAGGGTAAGGATCGGCTTACCGTTGAATTCGGATGAATCCAGATAGTTTTTGATAAATTTGAACTTACGCATGAATTTATTCTTGTCCAAGTTCGGATTGAAATTGTCCAGCGAGAGGCTTAGCTTCTCGTAGCATTCGGTGCTGTATTCTTTTTCGGATTCGATGCGGTTATTGTCTTTGTGGGCAATAACCTGTCGTATCAGCTCAACGGCCGGATTGTCTTTCCGGGTGTATTTCTCACGTTTGGGTTTGATTACTACTTCTGCAATCTGGAATGAGGTCGGGCTGATAAGGATTTTCATTCCGCTGTTCTTCTGCCGTGCCTTGACGTGAATTGTTTTTGTGTTATATCCCAGCGAGGTGACCAGCAAAGTGGACAGCCCTTTCTCGTTATGAAGGGTGAATTCCCCATTGTCGTCCGTCATGGTTCCAATCGTAGAGTTTTCGAACATAACGGAAACATAAGACAACGGTTCGCCCGTAATAGAGTCCTTTACGATACCGGATGCCGTAGTCACGCTTTGTGCATGTAGGGGAGATGTGTTGCTTGCTGCAAACAGCAAGGTCAATAATATAATGTAGTAAATCTGTTTTGCCATGTAATGTTTTTTGCTCCTTTCCTAAGGAAAAATATGAGCGACAAAGGTAACGTTTTTCCTTGGAGAAGAAAAGGGGCGCTCATTAATAATCTTTAATCATTCTGGGCTAAAAGATGAATAATAAGGCTCGTTTGTAATCTCCTATGGCTACTTGCTTAATATAAGTGTGGATGGCATGCGTTGCAGGGCTTCCTTACGATGGTCGGAAACGTCGTTCCAAGTGTGGTAGCTGATGAGCATAAAGTTATATCCGTTAAATAGTTCCGGCGTCAAGTCTTTGTTTGGAAGGATGGTGGCCTGAGCAATTTCTGCCGCAAATTGTTGCAGAGCTGTTTGGATCGATTCACGGCCGGGCGTAGTGGTGCTACTTTTGTTTACAATGCCAATGGAACCATGTGTGGCCTTTAGCAGTGTGCGGGCGTAGGGAAGCAGATATAGATCTGTTTCCGACTCGATGATCAGAATCACACTTGTTGCCTTAACGAAGCCGCGGTTTACGAATACGCCGACGGCGCAGTCGGCCTGCTCAATAAACTGTTTCGTCTTGTCTTTTAGTAGGGCGCCGGGATAGAACCAAGATTCGGGTGCCTTGAAATGTTTGAAATATTTGTTGTAGAACGAAGTGCGATAGCGGTTGGCATCGATGTCGCTAGGCAGGTCGCTCATAGAGATGCCGGCACCAACAAGCAGAAAGTCGAACCCTTCGTTGTTTACGATGTTACAGATGTCTTGGCTGGCATTATTCGACACTTCGTAGCGTGTGAAGATGGATACTCCCAGTTTTTGTGCACCATAGAGGATTGGACCGAAACTGACCTCTTCGAAGTTGTCGGTATGTAGCGGGTTGACGTCTGTACCCACGGTCAGGTGGAGAGCGGTCAGCTCCAGCTTGTTCTTGTTGCGTGAAAACATCTGGTGCGCTACGTCTAGCATGACTTGTCCGTTACTGGCTCGTCCAAAGGAAAGCAGTATCTTGAAAACGCCTTCTGTTGGTTCGCTGTGTTTATACTCCTTAATCTTTTCCCTCGTGCGGAAGCAGAAGTTGATAAAAGAGACGAGTGGAGTGGTCATAAAGGTAGTGACGAGTGTCATCAGTACCAACATGACAAAGATAGGAGGGGGAAGTATCTTCATTTCGTAGCCGATTGTCAGTACGACCAACTCCATCAGTCCGCGGGTATTCATCAAGGCACCTATGTAGAGGCTGTCTTTCCAGCTTTCTCCCACAAAACGGGCAGAGAAGAATGCGCCACCAAACTTACCGATAATCGCTACGATTGTAAATATTGCGCAAAGCCACCATAGCTCCGGACTATTCAGTAACCCAATCTCCGTACGCAGTCCGGTAGAAACAAAGAACAACGGCAGAAATAGGGATAAGGAGACATCTTCTACCTTTTCCGTCATTATCTTGCGAAACTTTACGTTGCTAGGCATCACTACGCCGGCAATAAAGGCGCCGAACAGGGCGTGAAGCCCCAAAATTTCCGTCAGATAAGATGAGATAATCAGGAAAAGAAGCATAAACGCTACCAAGCCTTTATTGATTACCTCCTTATTATGATAGATATGCCCGATCATTCGCAGAAACGGACGTACGGCATAGAACATCAACACAATATAAAGAACTGAAAATAAAATATTATAGGTAGCACTTAGCATGCTACCTGCCTGAGCAATCGCGATTACGACCGCCAGTATGCACCAAGCCGTAATGTCACCATTGGCCGCACTGGCTAAAGAGATCGTTCCTAGATGGGTATGCGTCAGCCCCTTTTCCTGTATGATGCGTGCTAATACCGGAAAAGCCGTAATGCTTAGAGCTATCCCTATAAAGAGTGCGAAAGAGAGAAATGGTGTGCTCTTGTTTGCATACGAATCGTAAACAAAGTAGGCCGTAAGCATTCCGAAGAAGAAAGGGACGATGGTGCTGGTATGGCTGATCAGGATAGTCTCCTTCAGCTTCTTGCGCACTTCGGTAATATCTAGTTCCATGCCAATGGCGAACATGAAAAGAATAAGTCCGAATTGACTTAATATACTAATATTACCTAAGGAGTCCGGTCGGAAGAGGAATCCGGATACTTCCGGCATCAGATGCCCCAGTACAGATGGTCCGAGCACAATACCGGCTACAATCTCTCCAATCACAGTAGGCTGTCCAATCTTGAGAAACAGCCATCCGAAGAGACGACAGACAATCAATATCGTTATGATTTGAAGCAGCAAAATGCCGATTGGAGATTCTATATGATGTGCTAACAATTTAAGGAACAATGAGAATCCTTCGCCCATATCGGTAGGCGCTGCATACATGGATGTGACTGCACTGTCCACTTGCTGACTCTCTCCCTCTTTGGCGATCAAGTACATCAACGAACCAAAGATAACGATCATCATCAAATAAAAGGTAAGACTTCTAGTTCCTTTACTCATCGTTTGAATTACGGTTTGGTGCAAATGTAAGAAATATACTAATAATATCCCAACAGTATGCTTTTTTCTTTTATCTTTGCGGGACAACCAAATACAAATAAATCATGGAGTCACTAAATCTAATAAAGAATGACCCTTGGCTAGCCCCCTTTGAGGCAGCAATAGAAGGCCGGTATCAATATGCTATTGAGAAAGAAAAGAATTTGACGAACAATGGTAAGCAAACCTTATCAGAGATGGCTTCCGGATATCTTTACTTTGGGTTACATAAATCTACAAAAGGGTGGGTGTTTCGCGAATGGGCTCCTAATGCCACTGCTATCTATCTGATCGGTACGTTTAACGATTGGAAGAAAGAAGAAAAGTATAAACTGAAGCGAATAGGACAGGGTGTTTGGGAGATTGCGTTGCCGGAGGACTTATTGCATCATGAGGACTTATTCAAGTTGCTAATTGAATGGGAGGGAGGTTCAGGAGAACGTATCCCTGCATGGATTCGTCGTGTTGTACAAGACGACCAGTCTAAAATATTCAGTGCGCAAGTATGGAACCCCAAGCGACCATACGTCTTTAAAAATAAACGATTCAAACCGGACGTTGCTCCATTGTTGATCTATGAATGCCACGTAGGTATGGGGTCGAATGAAGAGAAGGTCGGCACTTATAACGAATTTCGCACGGACGTTCTGCCCCGTGTAGTGAAAGAGGGATATAATACGATTCAGATTATGGCCATTCAGGAGCATCCTTATTATGGTTCCTTTGGCTATCATGTAAGTAGCTTCTTTGCAGCCTCGTCTCGTTTTGGTACTCCAGATGAGCTGAAGCAGTTGATTGACGAAGCGCATGGCATGGGCATCGCCGTGATTATGGACATTGTGCATAGCCACGCTGTAAAGAACGAAGTAGAGGGCTTGGGTCGCTTCGACGGTTCTATAAATCAATACTTCCATGCAGATCAACGCCGCGAACATCCTGCTTGGGATTCGCTTTGTTTCGATTATGGCAAGAACGAAGTGCTCCACTTCCTTCTATCCAATTGCAAGTTCTGGTTAGACGAATACAAATTTGATGGATTCCGTTTCGACGGTGTTACTTCTATGCTATACTATAGCCACGGATTGGGTGAAGCTTTCTGCAACTACGAAGGATACTTCAATGGTAGTCAGGATGGCGATGCAATAGCCTATCTCACCTTGGCAAACAAACTGATTCATGAAGTAAATAAAAATGCGATAACTATCGCTGAAGAGGTGAGCGGCATGCCGGGTCTTGCTGCCACAGTAGAGGATGGCGGTTACGGTTTCGACTATCGTATGGCCATGAATATTCCTGATTACTGGATCAAAACGATCAAGGAAAAACAGGATGAGGACTGGAGCCCTGCTTCTATCTGGTGGGAAACAACCAACCGCCGTGCGGACGAAAAGACGATCAGCTATGCAGAAAGCCATGATCAGGCATTGGTGGGCGACAAGACCATCATTTTCCGTCTCATTGATGCCGAAATGTACTGGCACATGCAGAAGGACGATCACAACATGGTGGTGGAACGTGGCATGGCATTGCATAAGATGATCCGTTTAGCAACTGCCACAACGATCAATGGCGGCTACCTGAACTTTATGGGGAACGAGTTTGGACATCCTGAATGGATAGACTTCCCCCGCGAAGGAAACGGATGGTCGTGCAAGTATGCACGTCGTCAATGGAACTTGGTGGACAATATGGATTTGAAATACCACTTCTTGGGCGACTTCGACCGTGAAATGCTGGAACTGATTCGTAGTGTAAAGAATTTCCAAGCTACCCCTATCCAAAAAATATGGGACAGCGAAAGCGACCAGATATTGGCCTACATGCGTAAAGACCTTGTGTTTGTATTCAACTACAGCCCTTCGCAATCTTATACTGATTACGGTTTCCTTGCACCTAAGGGCGAATATGAGGTTATGCTTAATACGGATGCTTCCCGTTTTGGTGGTTTTGGTTTGGCGGACGACGCGATACATCACTTTACACAGTTTGACCCGCTCTTTAAGCAAGAGAAAAAGGAATGGCTGCAGCTTTATTTGCCGGCACGCAGTGCGGTGGTGTTGCGCAAGATAAAGGTCAAGAAATAAAAGGGGAAGAATACTATAATAACTAAAATAACCAGAGTAACTTATGTTATATCCATTCACATTCAAACCTATCCTGAAAAGTATTATTTGGGGAGGTGCAGATATTTGCCCATTCAAGGGTATTACACCGTTACAGGAGGGTATCGGTGAAAGTTGGGAACTTTCTCATGTAGAAGGTAATTATTCAATAGTAGACAGCGGTGAACTAGAAGGGAAAAGCTTGGACGAACTGATCCGTACGTATGGCGCTTCTTTGTTGGGCGAAAAGGTGATGGAGCGGTTTGGTACGACCTTTCCGTTGCTGATCAAGTTTATTGATGCTCGTGACAATCTTTCCATTCAGGTGCACCCCGACGATGAGTTGGCTAAGAAAAGACACAACTCGTTCGGCAAAACCGAAATGTGGTATGTAGTCAAGGCTGCCAAGGACGCCATGCTTTATTCCGGCTTCTCAAAGCAGATCAATGCGGACGAGTATGTGAAGCGGGTAGAGGAGAATACGATTATGGACGTCTTGCAACAATATAGTGTAAACGAAGGGGATGTGTTCTTCCTTCCGGCCGGTCGCGTGCATGCAATTGGTTCCGGTTGCTTCATTGCTGAGATACAGCAGACAAGCAACATTACTTATCGTATCTACGACTATAATCGTAAGGATGCTGCCGGAAACGGACGTGAACTGCATACCGAATTGGCCAAGGACGCAATTGATTATACTTTATGCACAGATTACCGTACCCACTATAAGGCGCATACCAATGCAACGGTGGAGTTGGCCAGTTGTAGCTACTTTACCACGAATTTGCTGGATCTGGACACGATGATGGTGCGCGACTTCTCTGATCTGGATTCGTTCGTAGTCTATATCTGCATGGCCGGCGAGGTTACTATTCGAGACAATAAAGGCTACCAGGTGTCCATATATCAGGGACAGACGCTGCTTGTGCCTGCCGATACGAGGTTTGTAACCCTTTCTCCGGTGTCAGGTGCCAAACTTATGGAAACGTATATCAAATAAGAAATCTTTATTGCGTTGTAACAGCGCAAAATGATAGAGAAAAAGGGCTTTTTAGCCCTTTTTTTTTGAGCCAAAATATTGGCTTTGTTTCGGAAGTATTTTTTATGCAGTTTGAGCGAGCTCCCTCATAGCCTTCAACCT
>JAVVRI010000094.1:0-12070 GCA_036654795.1 Tannerellaceae bacterium | reverse complement strand
TGCCCTAAGGTAGAAGATTACAACATATTTTTCGCTACTATGCAAGAACCAAGCAAAGACAACAGTGGTGATAAGATATATCGCAACACTACTATTGTTACATATTTGCACAAGGAATATGGCATAGATGAATTTAATAGCCTTTTTGGGTCTGTAGATGAAGCAGCAATATGGATGCACGAGGATACATATAAAAAAGTTCAGAAATCAGGCATATTTAACTCTGACATATCCAATAATGACTTGTTAGCATTGAACGGTTGCATAAATGGGAAAGACTATAATCAACTTCCCAATGAGGAACGAGATAGTTATGTCAATATTCGTAAGCCGTCTGTTGATAATCCACCTTTGCTTGATAGTCATGGACATTTGATAGTGAAGCACGACCTCTTCAATCACGATGGAGTGACACAAGATGGAATTGCAGAAGCATTTGCTGAATTTGCAAAGAAAGAGCAGTTATCTTTTTTCGTGGATGCCCCTTTGACGAAGTAAAATATAACACTTTGTTGGAGGGGCTGGAAATAAGTGCTCTAAAATATAGTTATGTTTTAAATGATAATCCTTTTAAACGGGTAGATAGCGAATATTTCAAAAAAGAGTATCTATATTTATTGAAAGAATTAAAGAACTTACGTCCTCTCGAAGTATTTGTAAAAGATGGATACAGAGTTGTCTATGAAAATACAGAAATTGTAGATTCGGTAGATAATGATAATCCTTATTTTTTACAAGCAACAGATATTACTACACCGTTTGTCAAAACAGAGAAACTATTTTGTGTGCATAAATCTGATTGGGAAAGATATCCAAAGGGTCGAATAGCTAAAGGGGAACTACTTATTGAGGTTAAGGGGAAGGCTGAAAAAGTTGCAATCGTTCCAGAAAATATGCCGGAAAGGACTTTGGTATCAGGAAGTTTGTATAAATTATCCGTAAACAATCTTATTGATAAATACACTTTGCTAACCTATCTTGTATCAAAATATGGGATGTCCTTTAAAGAACGCTTTAAAACAAATTTATTAATTTCATTTATAAGTAAATCAGACCTATACAGAATACCTATTCCTGAATTTCCTGAATACATCCAAGCGAAAATCAGAAATCATTATTCATTGATATTTGCAAAAAGTGAAGAATCTAAAAACTTATATTCCTCAGCCGAAACCTATCTATTGGAATGTTTAGGAATGACGGACTTTGCGGCTAATCCCGAAGCATATAATGTAAAGTCACTAAAAGAATCATTTCTTGCAACAGGGAGATTTGATTCTGAATACTACCTGCCTAAATATGAAGATTATTGTAGGCTCGTACAATCCTATCCGAATGGATATGGAAAGGTTGGTGATTTCTTCACTCCTATAAAAGATAATTTCATCACAACATCTGAAATATGTAAATATATAGAGATTGGAAATATTGATGTTAGCAACGGAGAAATTACATATAATGATATAAATGTAGACGAACTTCCTGCCAATGCAAAAATAAAGGTAAAAAAAGATGATGTTTTAATTTCAACAGTCAGACCAAACAGAGGTGCTGTCGCAATTATTACACGAGAAGGTGATGATATGGTTGCGAGTGGAGCTTTTACGGTACTAAGAGAGCAAAAAAGTATAAAGAAAGAGGTACTACAAGTTTTGCTTAGAACGGGTTTTTATAAAGATTGGCTATTACAAGCAAATACAGGTTGTTCTTATCCTGTGATAAAAGATGAAGATATACTGAATTTGCCTATCCCTATTATTCGCAAAGAAGTACAAGACGAGATAGCCGAGCATATTCAAAAAAGTTTTTCTCTACGCAAAGAAGCCCGGCAACTACTTGAAGATGCAAAACTTACGGTAGAACGTGTTGTTGAAATAGGGGGGGTAAATCGTTAATATACAATAAGTTACAAGGTAATGCAACGCAAGAGGAAAGGCTTGCATTATGGCTATTGCTTGAAGAACTTGGTATTCTTGAACAATCTGCGAAAGAAGAAAAGACCGTCAGAGCCTGCAAAAAATTATCTGAAAGTTTTTTGGCAAGTGGCAGACTTGATGCAGAGTATTACCAACCAAAATATGATGCACTGTTCTCTCGTCTTAAAAGCTTTCCAACATCCACTATTGGAGAATTGGCACATATTCAAAAATCCATTGAACCGGGTAGCGAAGCCTATGAAGAAGAGGGCATACCATTTATACGAGTTTCGGATTTATCAAAATTCGGTCTATCTGAAACTTCGATACATTTGGATAATGATATCTACCAAGAAGTGCTAAAACCTAAAAAAGATACCATACTACTATCTAAAGATGGCAGTGTGGGCATAGCCTATAAAGTGGAGAATGATTTGGATGTTATTACTTCCGGTGCGATACTTCATCTCTCTATTGCCGGTGAGAGCGTACTACCCGATTATCTTACATTGGTCTTAAATTCTTGTATGGTGGGACTGCAAGCTCAGCGAGATGCAGGAGGTTCTATTATTCAACATTGGAAACCATCAGAGATTGAGGATGTCATTATACCAATTCTCCCCAAGAATATACAAGAGGATTTATCCCAAAAAGTTCAAAAAAGTTTTGCTCTTCGAAAAGAGAGCCTAAATCTATTAGAAGAAGCGAAAACCATTGTTGAGAGAACTATCGAGGGCACTTTATCCTGATATTTATCTTTTATCTGACAGAATGAGTTTACATATCTGCCGGATAAAAGATTTATTTCTATTGAGTTAGATACTTGACATAATTTTCTTGCCCTCTATATTGGATGCGTTGAAATCCTAATGTTTGATTAAGTCGGGGATTGTCCTCAATCCCGATATGCCTGTACCCATATCGTGGCGCATACTCCTTGAAGAACCGCACAAGTTCTTGCAATTCGGGCTCCTGTTTTTTGGCAAAGTTGCAGTACACAAGGATGATGCACCAGTCGGGAAAACCGCCCACACCTTTGCTGTACTCCCAAAAACGAATGTAGAGCTTTACGGGCTTGATGTTTACTCCCACGCAACAACCGTTCTGTGTCGGTGTGACGTGAAGGCTGTTCCTGTAACCGAACCTCTCGCAAATGTAGAGGTCAAAATCCAATAAGAAATCTTTCTGTACCATTGTCGTTAATCTTTTAAGTTGATAAATAAACCGTTATAATCTCATGCCACGCTTGCGCTTAGCTTTTTTCTTCTTTCGCAGTATCTCAGCTATTTCTTGGTTGGCTTCCGCATCAGCCACATCAAAAGAAGAACCGATTCCGCTGAATAATCCCAATCCACTACTGAAACTATCTTCGGAATGTTTTTGCGATACGGTCTGTACCGTTTCCTCACGTGGTTGCCGGATGGTTGCCTGCTTGTTGTTGAAATCATCCTCAAAGGCATTCCGTCCCAATTGGTAGTCAATACTCATGTAACTGAACTCCCGACTGACCTTTGAGCCGGAAAAGGATATGCCGCCATACTCGAACTTCACGCCTTGCACCTCCCTTGTTGTCCGGCTCACCTTGAACTTCATTTCAATGTCCCTGTCGGAAAGTGCCTCTTTCAGTTCATTCCAGCTTCGGGCATTGGGCAGTTCCTCTTTCAATGCCTTGTAAACCGATTTGTGCCATGATGTTCTCTAAGGTAAGGTTGATGTCCCTTGCTTCTTTTCCCTTGCCTTTCGCCTTGTTCCCTTTCACGTCCCAAAGTGTTTTGGGGATGCTCTGCTTGCAACTGAACTGCGATACAGTCCCGTTGATTGTTACCCTTCCCATGATGGGAACGATTCCGTCTTTCTCCTTGCTGCCGTTCACGTAGAACAGCACCTTGAATGTGCTTCTGCTCATGTCTAACTTTTTTGGTTGCAAAACTAACTATCAACGAGTTAAGCCTTGATAAGCAAACCTAAGCAGAACGGCGAAAACGTCACGGAAACTGTTAAATCTCATATTCGGACGGGTAACGATTTGAAAACCTAACTGCTTCTATATTCCTCTTTTCTTTGCGTTTTCCCTTTTTCTCCGTTGGCTTCGTTTGGCGTTACAAACGCTTTATTCATAAGCTATTCAATGCCATTTTTTCCTTTTTATTCGGTTGTTCTAGAGATTTTAGGTATATTTGTTGCTTATATTTTTAAAACCTTTTATCTCTATTTGAAATGGCACAAGACAAACGATTGCTTTCTTTGGACGTGATGCGAGGCATAACGATTGCAGGAATGATTTTGGTTAATAATCCGGGGGCGTGGGGGGCTGTGTTTGCTCCTCTTCGTCATGCGCAATGGAACGGGTTGACACCTACCGATTTGGTGTTCCCCTTCTTTATGTTTATTATGGGGGTGTCTATGTGTCTATCATTTAGAAAGTATAATTTCAAGTTGTCAGCCGTAAGTGTGACGAAGATAGTGAAGCGCACGGTGCTTATCTTTCTAGTCGGTCTGGCAATTAATCTGGTTAGCCACATCTGTTATAACGGTTTTACCAACTTTCAGGAGGTACGTATTCTGGGCGTGATGCAACGTTTGGCGTTGGCTTATGGGACAGGGTCGCTGGTTGGGTTGGCTATCAATCAGAAATATCTGCTTCATGTGGCCGGTGGCATTCTGTTGTTTTATTGGGCGTTGTTGGGGCTGACGAATAGCATGGATTTGTCGGAAAGCAATCTGATTGCGGTGATAGACCGGGCGGTGTTTGGTTCTTCGCGTATGTACCACGACTATCTGGCGGATGGCACGCGGATTGCTTTCGACCCCGAAGGGTTGCTTAGTTGTCTGGGCAGTACGGCGCATGTGCTGCTGGGCTATTATGCGGGCAAGGTGATTTTGGATTGCAAGAAAAACAATGAGCTTATTATCCGCAAACTGTTTATATTCGGGACAATCATCCTTTTTGCCGGATTGCTGTTCAGCTACGGCTGCCCGATCAATAAGAAATTATGGAGCAGTACGTTTGTGCTGACTGCCTGTGGCTTCGCTTCGTTGTTTCTGGCGTTGCTGATCTGGATTATCGACATAAATGGCAAGCGGCGTTGGAGTCTTTTCTTCGAGTCGTTTGGTATTAATCCCCTTTATTTGTATGTGCAGGCCGATGTGTTGGCCATTGCGCTGGGGTTGTTTGGCGTGCAGGCGTATGTATGCACCAACCTCTTCACTCCGCTCTTTGGCGATTATGGCGGTTCGTTGGCTTGGGCTATTTGTTTTGTCTTACTGAACTGGATACCGGGCTATTGGTTGTATAAGAAAAAGATCTATATTAAACTCTGATTAAAGCGCAAATCCTAGTTGCCGGAGCAATCCGGCCTCTTGGGTGGTAGCGTGCAAAGGGGTGTAGGCTGCAAATTCGCGTGGGTGGTCGTAGTGCGTGCGAAACGACTCGAATTGCTCCGGATTGTTGCGAAGCGCGTAGTCTATGGTCAGCGGATTAAAGCTGCTCAGTATCATCTGTTCAATGCGGTGGTCTGCAAAGCTGTCCAAGTCTATTTCCGGCTGGTGGGGTGCAGGGGGCGCTACTTCGCCAATCAGTTCGTCCGATATCCGGAAGTAATCGGCAATATTTCGAAGGCAGGTGCGTGTGCCATTGGCTTTTCCGTCTGCGGAAAAGCCTGCAATGTGTGGAGTTGCCAAGGCGGTCGAGGCGAGTAACGTCCGGTTAATGTTTGGTTCGTTTTCCCAACAGTCTATGATTAGTTCGCCCACCTGTCCGCTTTGCTTGGCCTGTAGCAGGGCGTCCGTGTCGTGCACTGCTCCGCGGGAGGCATTGATAAACCATGGACTCCGCTTGAGTTTGCTCAGAAACACTTCTCCTGCCAGATGGTAGGTGGCGAAAGCGCCATCGCGCGTCAGCGGTGTATGGAAGGTGAGTATATCAGCTTCTTCAGCCAAAACGTCCAATGAGACGAAGCCGTCCGCTCCTTCTGCTAGGGCACGGGGGGGATCGTTTCGCAAGACGCGCATGCCGTACGCGTGACAGAGCTTTTCCACCTCTTTTCCCACATGTCCAACTCCAACGATGCCAATTGTTTTGCCTTTTAAGGTTTCATTTTTGCGTAGCGAGAGGGTGATGAGTGAGGCCAATACGTATTGTGCAACCGAAATGGCGTTACATCCCGGCGCGTTTCGCCAGCTGATCCCTGCGGTGTCGCAGAAGGCGGTGTCGATATGATCGAATCCGATAGTGGCGGTGGCGATCAGCCGTACGCGGCTTCCCTCCAGCAATTGGCGTGTACATTTGTCTATGCTTCGTACGATCAGTGCATCCGCATCCCTCACTGCTTCAGGGGTAAATAGGTTGGATGGCAAGTAGGTAACTTCTGCAAAGGGCTCGGCCAGTCCTTGCAGGTATGGGACGGTCTGATCGGCTATTATCTTCATTCTTTTCTTCTCCGGTTTTTAATTCTTGTCCAAACGGTTTGGACAGGACAAAGGTAGTATTTATCTGGCTGGCTGAAACGTTGGCTGTACAAAAAGAATATCGTACCTTTGTGAAATATATATTAACGTCTATAATAATGAGTGCGTATGAACTTCAGTGAACTAAGCTATCAGATATTTGATAGGGCTACGAATGCTTATCATGTGACCGACCATGTGGATGCCACGGTACACAATCCGTATGAAGTAAAGAGTATAGAATTCTATCTGTATTTGAAGAATTGGATTGATGCCGTGCAATGGCATTTGGAGGATATTATCCGTAATCCGGCAATCGATCCGATAGAAGCGCTGGCGTTGAAAAGACGTATCGACCGGTCGAATCAAGACCGTACAGATTTGGTTGAACTTATCGACAGCTTTTTTCTGGATCAGTATAAAGAGGTGCAAGTATTGCCCGATGCGACTATCAATACTGAAAGTCCCGCTTGGGCATTAGACCGTCTTTCCATCCTGACACTTAAGATACATCACATGCAGCAGGAGGCCGATCGCACCGATGCAGACGCCGCCCATACGGATGCCTGCCGCAAGAAGCTCAATGTCCTGTTGGAGCAGAAAAAGGATTTGTCTGTTGCTCTCGACCAATTGCTCTCCGACATCAAAGCCGGACGCAAATATATGAAGGTGTACCGACAGATGAAGATGTATAACGACCCGGCACTGAATCCCGTTTTATACGGCAAGAAATAATGGCGAATATCTTAGTGATACGGTTGTCGGCTATTGGCGATGTGGCCATGACCATCCCGGTCATATACTCCGCTGCCAAAGCCAATCCCGGCGACACCTTTACGGTGTTGACGCAAGCTTTTCTGATCCCTATCTTTATGAATAGGCCTGGCAATGTGGAGGTGATTGGCATCAATACAAAGGGGGCTGAAAAGAGTTTGGGCGGATTGTTGCGGTTTGCGTCGGCATTGTCTAAATACCCATACGATAGGGTACTGGATTTGCATGGCATCTTGCGTAGCTTTGTTATTAGTTCCTTTTTTCGCCTAAAGCGGACGCCGGTCTTTACGCTGAACAAAGCCCGTAAGGAACGTGCCCAACTGACTGTGCCGAAGAATAAGGTGCTGAAGCAGTTGCCTCCGGTTATCGATCGGTATGCGGATGTGTTTCGCGCGGCAGGCCTGCGTTATAGTGAGAATTTTACTTCCTTATATGAATCCATTCCTCCAAATCTGTCGGCGCTGGATGTATTTGCCGGTAAAAAAAGCGGTAAATGGATAGGGGTTGCCCCTTTTGCCAAACATCGGGGAAAGATCTACTCTATCGAAGAGATGGAGCAGGTGGTAGTATCGCTTTCCAAGGAGCAGGGGGTGACTATTTTCCTCTTTGGTGCTCGTGGTTACGAGGAGGCTGTACTGGGAGAATGGGCGTTTCAGTATCCGGGGGTGATTAGTGTGGTTGGTCGTTGCTCACTTGACAATGAGTTGGCTTTGATCAGTCAGTTGGACTTGTTGGTGTGCATGGATTCGGCGAATATGCACTTTGCTTCGTTGGTGGGCACGACGGTTGTCTCCATCTGGGGAGCTACGCATCCCTATGCCGGCTTTTACGGTTATCACCAACGTCCCGAACATGCCATTCAATTGGATTTGCCCTGCCGCCCTTGTTCTATATTTGGACAAAAGCCCTGCTTGCGGGGTGACTGGGCTTGCATGACACAGTTGACGGCGGACAACATAGTAGAGAAGATAAAACTGGCATTAAAATAATGAAAATAAGAATCAATCCTGCCTATCAGTCATTGACCGGCTTCATTGAGGCGCTGCCTGCCAACTTTGCCACTGAGGGCGAAGTTATCTATCAAGGGCGTAATGTGCTAAAGCGTTATCAGGTACAAGGTGTCGATCTGGTAGTGAAGAGTTTTAAGATACCTTTCTGGTTCAACCGTGTGGCTTATACCTTCTTTCGGAAGTCGAAGGCCTGTCGCTCGTACCAATATGCTTTCGAGATTATAAAGAGAGGATGCCTCACACCGGCACCCATTGCTTATTTGGAGGAACGAGTCGGCGGGTTGCTGAATCGGAGTTATTATGTTTCCATCTATGAACAAGGGACGGAGACGATGCGCAAATATATGTCCGGAACAGTAGAGGGTAATGAAGAGGTGCTTGCAGCGTTTACACGCTTTACGCTGTCTCTTCATGAGAAGGGAATTTACCATATAGACTATTCCCCCGGCAATATATTGATGACACGCAATTCGGGCTATTCCTTTTCGCTTGTGGATATAAACCGCTTGCGGTTTTGTGAATTGTCAGACGACCAGCGGTATCGTAACTTGGAGCGGTTGTGCGTTTCGATGGAGGTAAGCAGCTGGATCGCGAGAGAGTACGCCTCCCTCCGGGGAACAGATTCCGAAGAGGCTGAGCGGGTAGTCAATGGTTATAGCGACCGCTTCTTCGATAGGAGGATCAAAGCTCTTGTTGGAAAGAATTTGCGGAAGAGTTCCGGCTTCTTCTTCTGGCCGTTACTGAAGTATGACACGTTGCGTTGGCTGCGGTTGTCATGGGGATGTGAATTCTTTTATAGCAAAGAGAGGGAGCTCTATTTTGCTTATATAGAAACATGCGATTTGCGTAAGGTAAGGTTCAAAGACTATTAGTAAATGAAAAAGCAACACCTATCTGTTTTGTATGATTCCCAAACTTTCGAGATTCAGCGTTACGGCGGTATTTCAAGATATTTCTATGAGATAATAAAGCGGATGAGTAACTGCGATAAGGAGGTTTCTCTCTTATTTTCGCATAATCAGTATATCAAGAAAAAAGATATATGCTTGTACTATTCGTTTGTTCCGTTTAGTGTATTCAAGCTCTTTAAGGGGGCGTTTCGCTTTTTAAATAGGCGTAAGACGATAAAAGCGCTGTTGGCGAAACGCTGCCTATTTCATCCTACCTATTACGATGCTTATTACCTTTCGGTGCTTGGTGACAGTCCGCTGGTGCTGACCGTACACGATATGATTCATGAGAAGTTCCCGTGTTATTTCTCATTAAAAGATAAAACAGCAAAAAACAAGGCGTTGCTGATCAGTAAGGCCGACCGCATCATTGCCGTCAGTCATTGGACGAAAAGAGACCTTGTAGAATTGCTACATGTCAATCCTGACAAAATAGACGTGATTCACCATGGCATCAATCCGCTCAAGAGTACCTATGCCGGACTCTCTTTACCAAAGTCTTATTTGCTATATGTGGGTGAACGACAAAAATACAAAAACTATTCGCGCTTGCTGCATGTCTTTGTCCGCTTGCAGGCTGAGCAGCCTGAGTTGAGGCTAATATGTACCGGCAAACCATTTAAAAAGGAGGAGCTGGAGGAACTAAAAGAATTGGGCTTGTCTGATTGTGTGAGCTATGTAAATGCTACAGACAACGAACTGGGACAGCTATATCGTGATGCCCGTTTGTTCGTTTATCCGTCGCTCTATGAGGGCTTTGGTATTCCTATACTGGAAGCTTATTCGCAGGAATGTCCGGTCGTACTGAGTAATACGAGCTGTTTCCCCGAAGTAGCCGGAGATGCTGGTGAGTATTTCAATCCTGAGTCGGAAGACGAGATGGCAGCTGCCATCCGCCGTGTCCTGACTGACGATGAGAGGCGTTTGGAATTAATACGCTTGGGTAATATCCGCGTAAAGCAGTTCTCATGGGACGAAACAGCCCGTAAGACAGAGGATACCTATCAAAAGATCTTCGATTTGCAGTGATCTCAAATGAGATGACGATACACATTCATTAAGTCTCCGGCTATGGATTGGCTCAGAAAGCGCTTGGCATATTCCTTTCCGGCAGTGCGCATCTGGTCGGCCTGACTGGGAGTGGTGAGTATCCACTTTATTTTTTCACTCAGATCGTTTACGTCTGTGGGCGCTACATAGAGCGAGTTTGGACCTCCTGCCTCTTCCAGACATGAGCCGGTGGCGGCTATAACCGGTGTGTTGGAGTGGAGAGCTTCTAGGATAGGAATGCCAAAACCTTCAAACAATGAGGGGTAGACGAAGAGGGCTGCCATCTGATAGATGGCGGGTAGGTCTTCGAAAGTGACTCTGTTTAGGATGGATACTTGTTGCTGCATGTTATTCTCTTTTATGTACTCTTCCACTATCGTTGTGTAGGGTGTGCGTTTGCCAATGGCAACAAGGTGGATGTCTCGACCGAGTTGTTTGAGCGCGCGTACAACGAGTAGCAAGTTCTTTCGTTGCTCAATGCTGCCCACATATAAGACGTAGTGCGCTGGCAAATGATATTTATCTCTTACTTGTTGTTGCTTTTCTGACCCTGTTTGTTGAAGGAAGGAGCTGTCGCACCCCTGATACACCACCTGAATCTTCTCCGGAGGTATCTGATAGACTTGAATGATGTCTTGTCTGGTCATTTCGCTGATAGCAATTATCCGGTCTGACAGTTGGCAGGCTTTTCTGAATTTGTAATTATATATTATTCGGTCTATTGTCTTATAAAACTGTGGATAACGGATGAAAATAAGGTCATGGATGGTTACCACGGATGCTATTCCTGCTTTTTTTAGTCCGAAAGGGAGTTCGTTGCTAAGGCCATGATAGAGGTCGGGCTTTTCTTTCCGTAGATCGCTCGTGATGCTGAACGTGCGCCACCAAGCTTTTTGCAGTGCACCGTACGGGTGCGCCGGATAGTGAAAAAGAATGTTATCCTGTTTCGGCAGCATTTCCTTTAGATGCGCTCGACCTTTGTCTGGAGAGTACAGATGATAGCTGTTTTCGGTGTAGTGGGTTGCCAAGGAGCTAACGATGTACCGGCTGTAATTTCCTAATCCGGTTGCGTTGTGCGTAATTCGCTTGGCGTCGAAGGCTAATTTCATGATTTGTAGTGTTTGAAGAAGTTGGATACTCGGATACGAATAATGACGAAATATAACCGAAGCAAGAAGAATTCTTTTTGCGGAGTTACATCGATTGCTTTTACTACCGACACATTGTCTAGCAAGCCGGCCAACCGGTTGGTGTTCGAGATGCCATTACGATCGAATATAGCAACCGGTTGTTTGATGTGCTTGAAGCGCAAACCTTTGTAGTAACATCGTTTGAAGAAGTGTAGGTCGGCAGACATCTTGAAATGGGTGTCGAAAGGCATCGTTTTCAGTATCTTGGTTCGGGTAAACGCGCTCTGATGGCAAAAGTACATCCGTTGCTTGTTGCAGGGCTCGGCGGCAGGTTTTATGGTTAGACTTCCTCTCTTTTCTATCAGAATGTCTCCATACAAAATATCGGTAGCATTGTCTGTCGCTATCTCATCGGCTACCATTTGCAGGACGTGGCTATCTACAAACAAGTCGCCGCTATTCATAAAGAGGATCCATTTGCCGGAAGCGATCCGGATACCCTTATTCATTGCGTCGTAAATGCCCTGATCTTTTTCCGAAACCCAAGTAGATAAAGCATGCTTATACTGAAGGATCACATCGGCTGTGCCGTCTGTCGATTTGCCATCAATAATGATGTATTCATAGTCCTTATAGCTCTGGCCAAGAACACTTAGAATGGTCTTTTCCAATGTCTTCTTACTGTTGTAAGTAACGGTGATAATGGAGAACTCTACTTTATTTCTTATGTAACTCATCTGTTTTTATTTTTCCGGACTCTTTACCCAGACCTGCTTTCCATCGAAAGTAATCGC
>JAVVRI010000093.1:0-12171 GCA_036654795.1 Tannerellaceae bacterium | reverse complement strand
TGAGAAGACAAAAAAGGTGCCGCAAGCAGTCGTTACGCCACCGTGAAGCGCCATACCAATACAGACGCATGCCATGGTCAGTTCCGACACACCGGCTTGGAAGAAGGCACCGCTGAAGTCACCCTTCACTAAGGAATGGGTCTTTTTTAGGAATCCGTCGGTCTTGTCTGAATTCGAAAGGTCGGCAGAAGAGCAGATCATGTTTTCTATCTGTGTAGCCAATATACCCAATACGGTTGCTGAGGCAACACGTGTAGCTTGTGCAGGCTTTTGTGTGATCGCTTCCCAGTCGATTGTGGGCAGTATGCCGGAGAACCATTGCTCCAACTTGGCTGCACGTTCCGGATGGGCTTTTGCCCAAACAGCTTTGATAGCATAATGTTTGTCTGTGATTGCGATTAGCTCTTTAGCGCGGTTGGCATAGAGGGCGGCTACGTCGGGGAAGATGGCAAACGGTTCGTCTACATTTCCACCGAGAGCATTGATGGTATTGGGTATGGACACACCGGCTGCTGAGAGCGGTTGCCCGTGTGTGGATACTTTGTTTTCGTAGCTGCTGGCATCGGCGCCGAGGGCACCTTTACCCATAATGGTATTGCCAATGATCAGTGTCGGACGGTCGGATACAGCCTTTGCTTCGGTCAGTGCTGCGCGGATGGCGTCTACGTCATTGCCGTTGATGGTAATGACCTTCCAGCCCCATGCTTCGTATTTCATGGCTACGTTTTCGCACGTTACCTCTTCTACGGTAGTAGATAGCTGCACGTTGTTGGCATCATAGAACATGATCAGATTGTCCAATCCAAGCGTTCCGGCTACGCGCCCGGCTCCTTGTGATATTTCTTCCTGGATACCTCCATCGGAGATGTAGGTGTAGATGGTTTGGTTCATCATCTCTTCTCCCAAACGGGCTTTGAGGAACTTGGCGGCGATGGCGGCACCTACGGCGTAAGTGTGTCCTTGTCCCAGCGGACCGGATGTGTTTTCCACTCCACGCATAATGTCTACTTCAGGATGACCCGGCGTAACGCTACCCCATTGACGGAACTGCTTGAGCTCCTCCAGGGTGTATTTACCGGTAAGTGCGAGTACAGAATAAAGCATGGGCGACATGTGTCCCGGATCCAAAAACAGACGGTCTCTTCCTTCCCACTTGGGGTTTCGAGGATCGTATATCATAAACTCCGAAAACAACACGTTTATAAAGTCTGCACCACCCATAGCGCCTCCCGGGTGACCGGATTTAGCCTTTTCTACCATTGACGCAGCCAGTATACGAATGTTATCAGCCGCTTTGTTCATTATTATACTATCGTTCATCTTGCTGAAATGTTTTAAGTTTTCGCAAAGATAGACAATCTCTTTGTATCGGCCATTATATACGACAAACAAATGCTCTTTTTAGCTATTACTCATACGAAAGCCTATTAAAAAGAAATGGCACGCAGTTTTCTGCGTGCCATTCTTGAACTGAAAAATAATTTATTAACTAAAAAGAATATTCAGCATAATTTGCGGGCTCCATCGCTGATGACTACATTATACAGTTTCGGTTCGCGACCAAATTTGGCTTTGTATGCGCTGAAGGCTTCGGCCACAAAGGCGTCATACTTCTCTTCTTTTACGAGGTTGATGGTGCAACCACCGAAACCGCCACCCATTACGCGCGATCCGGTTACGCCGCATTTGCGGGCAATATCGTTCAGGAAGTCCAGCTCTTCGCAGCTTACTTCATACAGTTTGCTCATGCCGTGATGCGTTTCGTACATCTTTTTACCGACAGTTTCGTAGTCGCCCTTCTCCAAGGCTTCGCAAACGTCGAGCACGCGTTGTACCTCTTCGATTACATATTCGGCACGCATATAGTCCTCTGCACTGATTTCTGTCTTTACCTCTTCCAGCCATGGCATGGTGGCGTCACGTAGAAATTCTACTTCCGGATGTCTTGCGCGGATAGCCTTAGCAGCTGCTTCGCATGACTGGCGGCGTTTGTTGTAAGCCGACGAAGCCAATTCGTGCTTTACCACAGAGTCCAGCAATACCAGCTTGTATCCTACCGGATTGAAGGGGAAATACTGATACTCCAAGGAACGGCAATCCAGACGAATCAGGCTGCCTGCCTTGCCAAATACAGAAGCGAACTGGTCCATAATACCGCAATTTACGCCGCAATAGTTATGCTCCGTTGCTTGTCCGATCTTAGCTAGTTCGAACTTGTCGATGCCACAGTTGAACAGTTCGTTCAGGGCAAAGGCATACGTACTTTCCAAAGCAGCAGATGACGACATGCCGGCACCTAGAGGTACGTCTCCTGCAAAAGCCGTGTTGAAGCCTTCCAGCTTTCCACCTCGTTTGATAATTTCGCGGCATACGCCAAATATATAGCGTGCCCAGCTGGCATGGGGGGCGTCTTCTTCATTTAGCCCGAACTCTACGTAGTCCTTCAGGTCGATTGAATAGGCGCGAACTTTATGTGTTCCGTTTAGTTTTATTTCAGCGATCATTCCCTTATCAATTGCTCCAGGGAATACAAAGCCACCGTTATAATCGGTATGTTCACCAATTAAATTGATACGTCCGGGTGAGGCATATACTGACCCTGTTGTTCCGTCGAAATGCTTGATAAAGCGACTTCTTACATATTCTACATCCATAATATTTGTGTTTTAAAAGGTTAATAATGAAATTGTGTACAAGTAATAAAGAGATTAGTTAAGTTTTGCCTGATGGATGCCCTTAACTAACCTCTTCTATCTGTTTCTAATTTAATTTATACTTATTCAACAGGAATGTCTTTGTTTACATTCTTGCTGCCGATCAGTGCGTAATACAACAAGTAAGCCAAACCCAGAGCGATCACCAAGAAGCTCAGTTTGAAACCGGCTACGTCGGCTACACCACCTTGGATTAACGGCAGTATACCACCACCGCAAACCATTACCATAAAGATACCCGAAGCAGCTGCCGTATATTTACCCAAGCCTTCTACAGCCAAGTTAAAGATGCCACCCCACATAATGGAGGTGCACAATCCGCAAAGAGCCATAAACATAATACCAACCGGCACTTCTACCAGACCAAATGAAATGTCAGACAAGAATACTGGCATGCTGGCTGTTGTTTCTGTCGGTGCAAAGATAGCAGCTAGGATAAATACCAAACCAAGCACAGAAGCTACTGTCAGCATGGCCTTACTGGAAATACGTGCTCCCAAAGAGGCACCACCCAAACGTCCTATCATCATCAAGAACCAATAAGTTCCTACGATTGAACCGGCAATAGTCGTGTCAATACCTAGTTCTGTTGTGGCAAACAGGTTCATAAAGTTAGGAATACCTACTTCAACACCTACATACACAAAGATAGCAATCGTACCTAAAGTGAAGTGACGGAAAGAAAGTGCACTGTGTTTTTCAACAATCTTTACTGCGTCTTTCTTGATCAGGTGAGGTTCAGGGATGTTCATGCTGAACAATACAACAAATACAACGGCAAAGATACCCATTGCCAAGAACAAAGCAGGACTAGCGTCGCTGATCTGTGCACGGGTTGCGTCACCAATCAAGTAACCTACCAATACGGGAACGATTGTTGCACCCACTGAGTTAACTGATCCGGCGATCTGGATCAGCTGGTTGCCCTTGTTGCCACCACCACCAAGTGTGTTCAACATCGGGTTTACTACTGTATTTAACATACACATAGAGAAACCTGAAATGAAAGCGCCTGCCAGGTAAACAGAATAGCTTCCAACCTGTCCGGACATGTAAGAGATGCCAACACCGCAGAAACCTACGATGATAGCCAATAAGGCTGTTTTTTTGTAACCAATCTTTTGCAGTAATATACCGGCCGGGATACCCATAAAGGCATAAGCGATAAAGTTGGCTGCATTTCCCAACTGCGACATAAAGTTGCTGGCTGCGAACTGGTTCTTAACGATAATACCCATTGGGTTTTGCAGTCCCGTCACGAATGAGATCATGAAGAAGAGCGCAATCATCATCAAGATGGGCAGCGTGTAGTTTTTTTGTTTGGTAGATTCCATTGTCATTAATTTTTTTTGTTTGTATGATTAATAATTATTGTTCTGTTGAGAATTTATAGATAGTTGAGCTTATAAATGTTTCATCCGGACGGAGCAGGGTGGAGGGATAGTCGGCCTTGTTGGGGCTGTCGGGAAAGTGCTGCGTTTCCAGACAGAGCGCTGCCCGTTCGGGGTAGTGCTGTCCGTTCTTACCCACGAGTGCGTTGGTCATCCAGTTTCCAGTGTATAGCTGTACACCCGGTTGTGTGGTATATGTTTCCATTACAATGCCAGTTTTAGGCGATGAGCAACGGGCACAAAATGACAATTCGTTATTTTCTTTATTTAATATGTACGTGTGGTCGTAGCCTTTGCCAAAGATTAGCTGCTCGAACTCCTGGTCTATCCGTTCGCCCACTGTGTGTGGCGTGCGAAAATCCATTGGCGTGCCCTCTACCTTTTCTTTCGGTCCGTAGGGGATGGCGGTGTTGTCTGTTGGTAGATAGAAATCGGCATTGATGGTCAGTACGTGGTCGTAGACGGAAGGATCTCCTGCTCCGGAGAGGTTGAAATAGGAATGGTTGGTTAAGTTCAGAACGGTTGGTTTGCTGGTAACAGCGCGATACATAATTACTACTTCGTTTACGTCTGATAAGTAATAAATGACAGTCGTTTGCAGTTCTCCGGGGAAACCCTCTTCTCCATCAGGCGATGTGTAGTTTAGTATTACCGTCTGTTTATCCTTTTGCTCCACGTCCCAAACTTGGGCGTTGAAGCCTTTAATCCCGCCATGCAGACAATTGGGACCGTTGTTAATGGCCAGCTTGTTGTGTACTTGACCATCTATTTCGAATTTGCCGGCAGCAATACGATTGCCGTATCGTCCGCAGATAGCGCCAAAAAAAGGCTCCGCGGAGGTCAGATAGTCATCTATAGAGTCATGTCCGGTTACTACATCGGTCATTTTCCCGTCTCTGTCGGGCACCATAAGCGATACAATTTTTGCACCGTAGTTGGTGATAGTTAGTTCCGCTCCTTTTTTGTTTGTGAGGACGCAGAGCTTCGTAGCTTTTCCGTCAATCAGCTTGCTGAAATTACTTATTGCAAGCCCTGACAGTGTGCATTCGTTTTCCATGTGTATAATTGTTATCAAAATTGCGTGTAAAAGTAACTTTCTTCTTTGTATTAATGGGCGTAGCAAAGGATGTTTTATAGCATGCTTTTACTTTTATGACTATTTCTATATGCTTTTATCATTCTTTTCACTCCTTTCGGCAGCGATTTGTGCAAGAGGGATGCGGGTTGGTTTGTGCTCTATCGTAAATTGGTTCGCTAACCTGTCCATTAAGACGGTTGGGAGATATATTTTAGACCAATAGATTCTGTTTTCTGCCTGTTGTGTAGCCTATTAATATTGTTTACCTTTGCACCCACATTAAAATAGCTTAATGAATACATGGTGCAAAGAAAAAGTAAAGCAAAGCCGCGAGGAAAAAAAAAGAGAAAAATATCTGCAATTCAGATCTTATTGAAGAAGATACTTCTAGCTGTAAGTGCAGCCATCGCATGTATGATTGCTTTTCTATATATATGGAACTCTTTTTATCCTATATCGAATAAACAATCTGTATTGGCGGAACAATCCGCATCGCCTATAGAGCGAGTAGTCCCGAAGACCAATCGTCCGAATGAAAAGAAACAATCGCCCCAAAAGCCGTTGTCAACAGAAAAGAAGCAACAGATACAATCTGTTTCGACTTTTAAACTTCCTGCGCAAGCAGAAATACCCCAGTTGAAAGTACACCGTACGGAGCAGATTATCAAACACGAAGGTTACACCGTCTCTTATAATTCTAATTACAAGATCGCAAATTGGGTGGCCTATGAGCTGACCCCGGAAGAGGCTCGCAGCAAGAAGGCTGAGCGTTCGAATAAGTTTGTGCCCGATCCTTTGGTGAAGGGCGCAACAGCGATAAACGAGGACTATAGCCGTAGCGGCTTCGATCGTGGCCACATGGCACCGGCAGGCGACATGAAATGGTCGGTCAAAGCCATGCGCGAGTCGTTTTACTTCAGTAATATTTGTCCGCAGCAACCCGGTTTGAACCGCGGAGTCTGGAAGGCGTTGGAGGAGCAAAGCCGTTTATGGGCGCTGGACGGGAATAGTATGCTGATCGTAACTGGTCCCGTTATAACGGATGATTTAAAGCCGCTGGGCAAGAATCGGGTCGGTGTGCCGAAACAGTTTTACAAGGTATTATGCTACGTGGCAGGTAATAAACCGCGAGGAATTGCGTTTTTGTTTGAGAACCGTGATTATCCGGCAGTTTCGTTAAAGGATATGGCAATACCAATTGACAGTGTGGAAAAGGTAACCGGAATAGATTTCTTTACTGCGTTGCCTGATGCGTTGGAAGAGGAGATGGAAGCTAACATCCACTTCGGTAACTGGTCGTTTTAGTTTTTCTCTTCTCTCGTGATAGTAATAGTGCGAATCGTTTGAAACAAACGTTTACCGATAAATGTTTTCTAACAAGAAATAAAGATTCAAATAAATAACAAAAAAACAGAAGTATGAATGGTAAGTTTATTCCCGTTTTATTTGTAGTGGCAGTTTTGGCCTCTTGCAGTCAGCCTCCGGTCAAAGAGCAAGGCCCTCGTCCGGTGAAACTGGCAGAAGTAGCTGCGCTGAACACAATGGAAAAATCATTTAGTGGCGTTGTGTCGCCTGATCAATTCAGTGACTTGGCCTTTAAGATGTCTGGTCCGCTGATTTCTCTCACTGTAGATGAGGGGCAGAAGGTGCGTACCGGGCAAGTCGTTGCCGAGATCGACCCCCAAGACTTCAAATGGGAGTTCGAGGCAAAGAAAGCCTCTTTCCAGACCGCACAGTCCCAATTGGCGCGTGCCCGTAAATTGTTGTCGAAGCAAGCCATCTCTCAGCAGGAATATGAGTCTACCGAGGCTGCTTTCTCCAATGCAAAGGCTGCTTTCGAGTATGCACAGAACACATTGGGACAGACCAAGCTGCGTGCCCCTTTTGATGGCTTTATCCAGAAAAAATATGTAGAGAACTACCAGAAGGTACAGGCCGGACAAGGTATTGTTTGCCTGATCAACCCGAGCAAACTACAGATACAGTACACGATGCCTGAAACGAATGTGAG
The DNA here is from genome assembly GCA_036654795.1 of Tannerellaceae bacterium. Lineage (GTDB taxonomy): Bacteria > Bacteroidota > Bacteroidia > Bacteroidales > Tannerellaceae > JAVVRI01. The sequence continues at coordinate 4,977 of JAVVRI010000093.1, read as the reverse complement.
CTACTTTAGCTCCACTTACACGATCTTTGTGGAGTTCGATAATTACAAGGGTAAGTTTTTTAAAGCAAAAGTAAAAGAATACGTAGAGGCTTCGCCGGATGGTTCCGGTGTCCCGGTATCCTTGTATATTGACGATGCTGCTTTCAACTTGAATCAGTATAAGGTGTCTGTAGGCTTTTCCTGTCGCGTGTTGCTGAATGTAACTAGTAGCGACTTTAACGGCTCTACCCTGATTCCGCTATCAGCCATGGTGGTAGACGATAGCGGCAGTGCGAAAAGCGTATTTGTGTATGACAATAAAACTCAAAAAGTAGAACGCCGCAACGTTACCGAAACAGGGTTACTGGGTAAGGACGACGTGATCGTGTCCGAAGGGCTGAAGGTTGGCGAGCAGGTAGTTGCCGCCGGAGCTACCCGATTAGTAGATGGACAACAAGTGAAAGTATTAACAGATTAAGCAGGTAAACAATGAATATCCCTAAATATTCCTTAGAGAACAAGAAGGTGATATATTTCTTTTTAGCAGTGATGCTGATAGGAGGTATATACTCATTCTTTAAATTGCCAAAAAAGGAAGATTCGCCGTTTATCATAAAGACGGCTACACTGATTACTCAATATCCGGGCGCTACGCCGCTGGAGGTGGAGAAGCTGATCACAGAACCAATCGAACGTGAAATTCAGTCGATGGCTGATGTTTATCAGATCAAGTCGGAATCTTACTTCGGTATATCCAAAATATCAATAGAATTGCAGCCTACGCTCGATCCGAATTATATGCCGGTGAAGTGGGACGAATTGCGCCGTAAGGTGTCCAATATCCAACCACGCCTGCCGAGCGGCGCTTCTGCCATTAGCGTGAGCGATGACTTTGGTGACGTCTTTGGTATCTATTACGCATTGACGGCCGACGAGGGCTTCAGCTACAAAGAACTGCGCGACTGGGCTCAGAAGATCAAGACGGAGCTGACGCCCATCGAAGGGGTGCAAAAGGTGGCTCTGTATGGTGAGCAAATAGAGGTAATCAATGTGATGATCTCGGTAGCCAAATTGGCCAATCTGGGTGTAGATCCGAATGCGATTATGCAGGTCTTGCAGACACAGAACTTGTTGGTGAATACCGGCGAAATAAATACCGGTAACTATCAGCTCCGTGTGCAGGCCGAAGGTACGTACAAGAATATCGAAGATATAAAGAACCAGCTGATCTTGACTAAGGCCGGAGGCGAAGTGCGCTTGGGCGACATTGCTTCCGTGGAGCGTGGATACATGAATCCACCTTCCACCATGATGCGTGTGGATGGTAAACGGGCGGTAGGTATTGGTGTAGCCACCGGGCCTAAAGACGATGTGGTAGCAGTGGGTAATGTCGTAGCTGAACATCTAAAAGAGATGGAGCAGTTGATCCCTATTGGGATGGAGGTAAAAACAATTTATCCTGAAAACAAGATTGCCGAAGAGGCAAACAATGGCTTTATTCTAAACTTGATGGAGTCGTTGCTGATCGTTATTGTGATCATATTTATTGTAATGGGTTCTCGTGCCGGTATGTTGGTGGGTAGTTCGCTGCTCTTTTCGGTAGGAGGGACGTTGCTTATTATGTTGCTGATGGGGGTAGGCCTTAACCGTACCTCGCTGGCTGCCTTTATTATTGCGATGGGTATGCTCGTCGATAATGCCATTGTGGTGACGGATAATGCTCAAATAGGTATTAAGCGCGGCGTCAGACGTTATCAGGCGTTGATAGACGGAGCGACGAAGCCGCAATGGGCTTTGCTGGGAGCTACCTTTATTGCTGTCTGCTCCTTCCTCCCGATGTATCTGGCGCCGGCCTCGGTTGCCGAGATCGTGAAGCCACTTTTTATCGTTCTGGCTGTTTCCCTTGGACTGAGTTGGGTACTCGCATTAACGCAAACAACTACTTTTGGTAACTTCATACTGAAAGAGGGCGTACCGGGAGAAGGCAAAGACCCTTACGACACGAAGTTATATCATCGTTTCGAAAAAGGCATTGCCCGACTGATAAAACGTCGCTATATCACGATTACAGCCGTAGTTGCCACTCTTTTCCTTTCCCTTTTCATTATGGCGATTATGCCGCAGAGCTTCTTCCCAATTATGAACAAGCCCTATTTCCGTGCAGACCTGATCTTCCCCGAAGGCTTTGGCATCCGGGATGTAGAACAGAATGTGCTCAAGATTGAAAAGTTTTTGAAAGCGGACGAGCGGGTGAAATCTTACTCATTCTCTATGGGTGGTTCGCCGTTGCGTTACTATCTGGCAAGTTCCTCTTATGGACCGAAGCCAAACTTCTCGAACGTGTTGATCGAGGTGGATAAGGCGGAAGACGCCCCGGCAGTAGAACAAGAATTCTATGCCTACATGCGTAATAGTTACCCGAACATACTGACGCGCTCGTCTCTGTTCGCTCTCTCCCCCGTGCCTGATGCTTCTATTGAAATTGCTTTTATAGGTGAGAATATTGACACGTTGGCTGCTCTGACGGCTCGTGCGAAAGAAATCGCCCGCCATTGCGATCAGGTTATGGAGGTAAGAGACAGTTGGGGAAACAAAGTGCCGGTATGGAAACCTCTTTACTCGCAGGAGAAGGGACTTCGTCTGGGCATTACCCGCCAGCAGGTTGCTTACTCGCTTCGCTCGGCTACCAATGGCGTGCCGCTCGGGGAGTATCGCGAAGGGGATATCTTTATGCCGATCTTGATGAAGGATGCCGATCTGGACTCCATGAACCTGAACAACCTCAAAACGCTGCCTGTCTATAGCGCTAAAGGAAACTCGGTGAAAGTAGAGCAGGTGATTGACGACTTTACGCTCGACTACGAATATAACATCGTGCGGCGATATAACCGCGAACGCAGCATGGCTATGCAATGCGAACCGTTGCGTGGAGCCAACACAATGGCTGCTTTTCAGCAAGTGCTGACGGCTGTAAACGAGCAGATGACCATCCCCGAAGGATACAAAATGAAGTACTTTGGCGAGCAGGAGACACAGGACGTGGGTAACAGTGCCATCGGAAAGAACATCCCGTTGATGTTTATGCTGATCTACGTTACGCTTTTGTTCCTTTTCCCGCAGAACTATCGTAAGCCTGTGTTGATTATGGCCATGTTGCCGTTGATCTTTATCGGTGTGGTGTTTGGTTTGTTGGTATTTGGCAAATCGATGGACTTCTTTGCTATGCTGGGTCTGCTGGGTCTGATCGGTATGAATATTAAGAATGCGATTGTGCTGGTAGATGAAATCGGCTTGCAGATGGAGCAGATGGACGATCCCGTAAAGGCTGTTATCGAAGCAACCAAGACGCGTATCGTCCCCGTAACAATGGCTTCGGGTACGACCATTTTGGGTATGCTGCCGTTGTTGGGCGACGCTATGTTTGCCGGTATGGCTGCTACCATTATGGGAGGTCTGTTTGTATCTACCGTTCTGACTATTTTCGTGCTGCCGGTAACCTATTGTATATTTTTTAAGATTAAATCGGAATAAGTAATATGAGAAACAAACTAATTATAAGTTGCTTGTGTCTTGCCGGCGCAGCTTCGCTTGCTGCTCAGACTGCTGAGTTGTATCCGCTTTCGGTTGTTGAGTACAAGCAGCGTGTGTTGGAGTATAGCCAGCAAATCAAGCAAAGCGCCGAACAGCGCGTTGCCGTTCAGGAGGCAATGAAGGTGGCTAAAACAGCCTTCTTCCCTTCAATAGATGCGTCGGGTAACTTTCAGTACCGGATCAATAAGTATGACATGGGCATCGGCGGCATGCCGCTGTCGATGAAGCATGAAACCTACACTGTAGAGGCTGGCGTCGCCCAGCCTATCTACGCTGGAGGTTCTATCTACAACAACTACAAAGCAGCCCAGGTACAGACGAAGATTGCCGAGAAAGCTGAGGAACTGACTACCGACAATGTGATCTATACTGCCGATATGAGTTATTGGGGCACTGCCGCTCAGAAGGAGATGTACGAAACAATGTGTCAGTATGTCGATATTATTCAGACGTTGGCAAATGTACTGACCGACCGCTTCGACGACGGTCTGATTAGCAAAACGGATCTGTTGCAGGTGCAAGCCCGCTTGAAAGACGCCGAGTTGCAAAAGATCAATGCATACAAAAGCTACCAGCTCGCGTTGCAAAACCTGAATGTGCTGATGGGTAACCAGCCGATGGATCCTGTCTTGGTGTCCGATTCCATCTCGATGTTTCAAGTAATGCCTTTGCAGATTGGTGCGGAGGTAGCCATCAACAACCGTCCTGAGTTTAGTATTTCACAATTGAATATAGACTATCAGAAGCGACAAATCAATCTGGCCAAGAGCAAATATAATCCATCGCTTGCTGTTGGCTTTAAGGAAAACTGGGGTACGCTGATGCTGAATATGGAGGGAAAGACCATGTTCAATTCCATAGTCTATGCCTCTGTCAGCATTCCTATCTTCAATTGGGGGGCTCGCTTTAAAGCGGTGAATGCTCAGAAAGCAATACTCAGAAGCAAAGAGTACGAACTGCAATCCACCCGCGATCAGATTACGCAGGAGGTAAGCAAAGCTTGGACAAATCTGACGGAGAATACCAAGCAGATTGCCGTTGCCGAAGCCAACTGCCGCATCTCGGAAGAGAGCTTGGAGCTGAATACATTTAGTTACAACGAAGGCAAACTGCCTATCATAGATGTGCTTTCGGCTCAATTAAGCTGGATACAGTCCTATAGCAACATGATCCAGTCATGGTATCAACAAAAGATATCATTGGCAGACTACAACAAGGCTGTAGGCCTTCGTCGCCTGCAGTAAAAGAGATTTTTTCCATGATGGGAAGACGGAGATTCAGCGGCTGTTACAAGCCGTTGTTTCTCCGTCTTTTTTTACTCTTGTTCCTCTTATATTCATTGCTTCCTGTACTTAGTTTCAGTAATAAATATTTAGGTGAAACTTTAGTTTCATGCCGATGAAACTT
>JAVVRI010000092.1:0-12424 GCA_036654795.1 Tannerellaceae bacterium | reverse complement strand
GGAAAGCCAGATAGCTCTTCTGCATATAGCGCGTTCCGCTCCAATCCGTTACACTAACGAAGCTGGTGTCCTTAAAGTTAGGACGCCCCGGCTTGCTTCCATTATGGCAGGCAATGCAAGCTCTGTCAAGAATAGGTTGTATCTCGTTCTTAAACGTATACGAGCGCACACCCCCTTCAGCCATTTTCAGTTCGTGCGGTTTGCGGGCAGAAGCCTGCACCCGCTTAGGGACAGGTATGGTGTTCTGGTCTTCGTGACAACCCACACAGGAGATTACTTCGCCCGGCATACCGGTCAACCAACTACGCATCCATTGCACAGCGCGTCCTTCCGAATCGAGCGGTTGGAGTGAGACCGGAGTATTAGCCGGTATCTTAAAGATAGCAGAACCATCTTCCTCTACCGGAACAGTGCCCAGCAAACGCTTAATGTCCCAACCAGCTTGTATGCCATGGTTGTAATGATCGGATAATGTCTTTTGGTACGCATATTCATACGCATAAACACGGAAAGACTTTATCTGGCCACGCGGCACGCCCCTCAGGCCTTCTCCTTCATAAATATCTTGAATAAAGACCGTGGCTTGCTTCTCTTCCAACTTCACCCGATCCGGAATGGAGGGAGGCACCGGACGGCTCTTTACGGGAATCGAATAGATCATTCCTGCTTCATCGGCATTGGCCAGCAGGGTAAGGTTGTCATATACATCAACGAGGTAAATACCCCAACGGCTATAAGGAGACAGCTTGGCGGTAACTAGGAACGTATTGTCGGTAAGCGGATAGGGCTTTACGAACTGCGGCCATACACCATTTACCAATTCGTCCTTTACTTCCGGGATAATAGCGCGGCCACGGAAGGGCAACTCTTGCACCATTCCCTTCTCCTCCTTCCGGCTCTTAGCGGGATCGAATAGGATCAGGCGGCCGGCACGGGCTACTCCGTGATGACCTGAGATGATACCTACAAAGCGGTTGCTTGCCGTAGGTAGAGGTTTCATGTCGAAGATGCTATTGGGAAACATAGAGCCACTACCATACAACGATTTCTGCTCCGTACCATCCGGATTGGCATGCATTACGATACGTGAGAAGTAATGCGTAAGGTCTGTATATTCCCAACGGGTATACATTATTTTACCATTAGCCAGAACGATTGGGTTCCAGTTGGCATCCTGGTCGAAGGTGATACGACGTAGGTTTCCATTTCTCGGATCGTAAAGGACCATATTCCCCACTTCGTCACTACCATTTACGCAGGGTACGCCATGGTAACCAATATTCGAAACAGCCACAATGCGTCCATCGGGCAAGTAAGCAGCATCAAAGAATTCCAGATCGGGCTCGTTTACACAAGTCACCTGCTTACATCCCGTACCGTCTATTCCCATTTCGAACACCTGCCAGCGGCGTGTGCTGTCGAGCGATGTAAACATCATTCTCTTTCCGTCCCAGTTGGGAGCCAAGTCGGTTACGGCCGCGCCATTCATGGAGGGTTTAAAGATTGTCCGTCTCTGCACATTGCCACTTTTAAGTCCGGAAAGCTCAATTACTTCCGCTTGAAAGTTCTTCCGGCTGGCAGTCGTCTGGTTCGACCAGTTGTTGGGTTGGATGCCCAAGCTGCCCGCTCCGACGAAGTTGGCTCGCTCGCCTAAATTATATTTGACCGTAAGCACCTTGTCTACATCCACATCCGGACTTTGAAGCATTAGTTCTCGCTTTAGGTTTAACGCTTTTTCAGCTCTGACCATTGCTTGCTTGTCACCCACATAGATGCCGTTGTAACCGGCAGCCTGCAAAGCATCCAACTCCTTCAAACGTGCTTCCGCTTTCGGTGCATCAAACCCCGTATGCTTCTTCATCTCATCCAGTGCGGCGCGGATAGCAGCCGGCTTTATCCATTCCAGTTCGGCTTGCATTTCGAGCACCGGCATTAGTCTTCCTGCCAACTCCTTGCAAGCCTTCATCTGCTGCTCTCGTGAACCGGCAGCCGATATTTTATTAAACTCGACAAGAAAGAAGTCTGTGTTCTTCAGTTCTTTCACCATTGCTTCCACACTCTTCTGAGTACGGTTCAGTTGTTCGGGAGTGATCTCCTCCTTCGTTGTGCAACTAGTTTGCGCACGAAGCGCAACTCCGCCTAACAGACAAAAAGAGACACACCCTGTTAATAACACTTTTCTCCACATAATCAATTTATTTAGTAGTTACCATGGCATCCAATTCCTTGCTGTCCATATATTCATCGTCTTGCGATGAGTATAAAACGTCCATTATGTAGGCAGAGCCGGGAAATGCTTCCAAAACCTTCCGGATAGCCTTCTTTTGTGAGGAGGCATGGATTGGCGCATTCGTATTCCACAACTGATCATTTATATCTTTAGCTGGAGCAGAAACTAACAGATGTTTTATTCCCATTTGCTTCAAGCGAGCGATATTACTATCTAGTGCTTGCTCGTCCAACAACAGGAGAGACAAGGCGGGCGCTAGGGTGAAGTTCGGACGGTTTACTTGCTGCATTACCTCTTGTAGGCCTTCAATTGTATCCGGAACTCTCAGCGAAGCTTGTCGTAACACCAAACGAATGTTCTTTCCGGCGGCATAGTCGGCCAATTCCTGAAAGGATTCTATCAGTGAAGCCTTAAACTGTTGGGGCGTATAATTGTTTTCTACAGAGCGTTGCGAAGCAATCAATAACTCGTCAGCTCCCAGCAAAGCCATTTTGTCTATTATGCCCTTCATTATGTTCATACTTTTTTGATAGAGCGGAGGATCGTTGTTGACGATACGCAAATCAGGAAACAGGTTCAGACCGGAAGTCAAGTCTACGCTGATCTTCACTTTCTGGCGTGTTAACCAACCGGATTCTTGCTGCAACGCCTCTTTCTCCTTTGTGGATAGGTAACGCCAGTCTAACACTACCCGGTCGTAATGGGCAAAGAAGGTGGGACGTGACAATATTTCTTCCTTTGCGTTCAGGACATTGCGCAACACTAATGCGCGTCCTGACGGATTAGCAACAGGCACCACCTCCGGCAAAAGCTTTACGGCTTCACCGTTCAGTTGAACCAGAAATATGCGGACATTGCCGCCGGCAATCTTATTTGCCGTATTCTGACCCACTAACTTAACGTTGGTCACCTTAGGCGCATAACCAATCGCTTTCATTTCGGAACAGTCCGTAGGCAGTTCTTTTATGGAGGCAATCGTGCCTGTCTTTGCCCGGATCTCGAAGGTTTTGGGCGTCCATTGCTCATTCGATATAAGCACGGTGTACGCACCGTTTCCTTTCGAGCAAGTTACGAGACTCAGTTCGGGATTGGCCTCGAAGAGTTGTACGGACGAAAATATAGTGCTTAGCAGCGCCTGCGTATGGTTTAACATGGGGTAGGGCTTGTCTAAAGGTTTCTCTTCGCTCACCTTAACAGGCAATGCGCACTGAGGTGCGTCTGTTACGGCAAAGGGAGAGGCAATAACCGTTATTTTCCCCTTGCCCGCGTTCAGCTCGATAGCAGCCGGCTGGCCCCCTGCTTGCTGTAGGACGATAGCAGAAGACGGATAGACAAGCTCTGCTAAAGTATAAGGAGCGCTTTCTTTCAATGTTTGCCCGTTGTAGGTAATCGGGGCTGAGGTTACATTCAATTTGCTTCCTGTGCGGATTCCGGCAATCCCATCAGGCATGTTCTTTAATGAGCCAGAGGTGATAACGAGGTGTCCACCTTCTTTTACGTAAGCCTCCAGTTTGTCGTTGATCTCTTTACCCGGACGCAACTCATCGGCAATCACCAGAACCGGATATTGTTTAAGCATCCATAAGGAGGCATCGCTCATAAGGCAATCGGCTATGTCGCCATAAGGGGTAGGTGCTACAAAGCCGCGCTCGTCTTTATAGTAAGAGGCATCCTGATAACCCGGATAAAGGACATTTAATAGGTCATCCGTCAGATAATCGGGTTGTTCGTAAGGAAGATTTCCCCATACTTTATAAGCTTGCCGAGAATATAGGTGTCGAGGGAACGACCATCCGGAAAAGAAATCAGTCATTACGGCTACGGGCGTGTATAGTGTACCCGGATCGCCATGCTTCTCCATCCACTTTACGGCGTTTTGCTGTATCTTTCCAATAGGGCTTAACTTATCATTGTCCAAACGCATAGAGCCTTCAAAGCCTACGGCCATGCAATTGTATAACATGTGGGTATATATTAAGCGCTTCAAAAGGCCAAGGGAAGTTCCCTTTAACGGGCCGCCACTGTTGTAATCGTCGTCAATATTCGTCGCCTCTTTTCCATACGTCTTATATCCCCAACGATTCCAAACCGAAGCATTTCCAAACCAGTTTACGCCATATTGCTTACCAGCACCACGGATAAAGGAATAATATATTTGCGCATTCGGCAATCCTTGGGCTGTCTCTGCACCAATCAAGGTATAAAGTCCCTCCTTCAGGAAATAATGTCCAAAGTTGAGAGAGACCAATGTGGCCATTTTGTTACCCAGCAGATTACCCATCTCCTGGAAGTGACGTTGGAAGTTAAAGTATTGCTGCTTGCGGTCTGCTCCGAGCGGATACATACGTGGAGCAAAGTTACCCACATAGCGACCGTCCTGCTCGCCATTGTCCATCCCCATCCAGCGATCGCCCAGTTCTGCCTGAAACAGATCGAGCACTCCTTCGGGAATGACAAATTGCTGCCAGTATCCGCCGGGACCTGAACCGGGTATAAAGCCCCAAAGGTCGAACAAATATAAATCTCTTTTCTTGATTTCGGAAACTACTTCTTTCAGGTTATCTTGATACACCAGTGGGTAGGATACCCACAAGATGTCGCCCAGTTTATCCTTGTTAACCCATAAGTCCAGCTTCTTTTTATAGTCGCCAGACAAATCGCGAAGGGCAATAAACTGAACTTTATTCTTAAAAAATGAGGCATCCGGCGATTTAACATGATAGCGGGCATAGTCTGGATGGAGGGAAGGGGTCATCCTGTACGGATACAGGCTAATATCATTTTGAGCAGGCAATGTATTCAGACAAAACTGCCCCAACAAAAAAATAAGTAGATAAATGTTCTTCATAACAAGTGTTTTTCTTCTGTGTATATGTTTTACATACCACCCTTAGATAGTGGCACAAATATAATCTTTTAACTCAAAACGAAGCTTAGACAACGCTTTCTTCTGATACAGTTTCACTGCATTTATGGATATACCCATCTCTTGGGCAATTTCATTATAAGTCATGTCTCCAAGTCTGCTAAGCTCAAAGACTTTTCGATATTGAGGAGGTAGTTCGTTTACGGACTTCGTAATCCGTTCTATCAATTCTTTAGAGAGGACATAATCTAGCGGAGATTCATTCAAAGAGAACAGCGTATTATATTCAGTATCATCGTCCAGTTCAACAAGATCTTGATGTCTTTTTCGAAGATATCCCAAGCAAGCATTATGTATTGCCTTGACAAGATAAGCCCGAATAGAAATTGTAATGGTCAATGTTTCTTTGTTTTCCCACAACCAACGATACACATCCCCTACCAATTCCTCAATAATTTGTTTGTCCACAATGTAAGACCGGGCTTCGTAGCAAAGAAGGAGATAATAATCCTTGAATATCTTTTCAAAGACTTTAATATTTCCTTTCTGCAATTCAGAAAGCTCTTCCTGTTTATTCATTCTAAAACGTCATTTTACTGATATTACTAACTGTGCTAATTTATTCGTCATTCCGCAGCCCCGCTCTTTATTTGTAAATAACTGAATGAAAGAATGGATGCCCCCCTAGCGGCCTAGCTGTCTTTCAACCACTGACGGACATCCATTTCTATTAATACATCAATCTTTTATTTATACGCAGGATCCTGAACCAAAACACCATTTGCCTTATCAATTTCACCTTGAGGCAGAGGCCAGAAATAGAATTCAGGTTTAAATACAGATTTCGTTCCATACATTGGATCCACCATTGTGTTCACTTTGGGCAGCGTCTTCCACTGTTTCATGTGGAAATAGTGCAGTCCTTCAAAGCAAGTTTCAACACGCCACTCATGACGAATCCGTTCGCGCATCTGATCTTTAGTCAATCCGGTAGGAAGAGCAGGCATTTCAGAGCGAGCTCTTACTTTATTTACGGCTGCATATGCTTTTTCTGTTGGACCGTTCGCTTCGTTTTCAGCTTCTGCAATCATGAGCAGTACATCAGCATAACGAACAATAACAACATCCGGATCGGTATTCGTATCATATCCCGGAGAATTCTTAGATGGTTGAACCAACTTCATCATACTAAAGCCGGAAGGACTACCACCACCACTTACCTCAGCAGGGAATTCGTCTTTCTCAGGGAAACTTAGCACACCAGAGTGAGAGATACTTTGAGCCAAACGTTTATCACGGTTCGTATATAACTTCTCACGTTCTGCTTTCTGTGCTTCCTTCTTTGAACCATCCATTGAATTGATCAACGATTCGTCTACCTTTACAGTCAAAGGAGATACCCCCCATGCCTGTCCGTCGGTACATTCAAATTCGTCAACCAAGTTACGCATCACAATGTTAGTAGCCCATGCACCAAAATACAAGTCGATGTCATTGCTGCGGTTAGGAGCAAGATATCTTACAGAGAAAATGATTTCAGGGGAAGCCAATTGTCTGGCTGATACAAAATTGTCACGCAAGTTTCCAGCCAAGTCATAACCCTTTATACTCTCCAGAATCGGCAATACTTCCTTCATTTTAGCAGGATCGGCAATGCCACTATCGTTATAAGCATTAAAGATCATCAAACGTGCTTTCAACACTTTCAAGGCAGCAGGCGTAAAGCGACCACTCACTTTTCCATCTGAATAAGGCAGATCAGGCAGTTCGGCTATCGCTTCGTCGAAATCTTTCGTTATCTGAGCAAAAAGATCAGCGCGGCTTGCTTTGGCCATGTACATGTTCTCGGTTGTAAGCAACTCGGTAACTAACGGTACTTCTTTATAGCACAGATAGAGCCAATGATAGTAGTATCCTCTTAGTGCCTTGCATTGTCCAAGCATAAACTTACGGTCGTCTGCTGAAAGATCACTTCCTTTATACTGAGACAACTGAGACATTACTTGATGCACACGCCCAATTCCCTTATAAGCCGTTTTATAAACATCGTTTACAAATCCACCCGTAAATGATGTAATATCTCCCTGAGCCATCGTTTTAGTACTTCCATACGTTTGTTCGTCATGTTGACACAAGGAGTTATCCGTCAGGTTGTCAAAACAAGGTATGATCTCGGCCAATGGTTGTGGCCATTCATATACAACCGAATAGCAAGCTGTAAGTCCATATTCAAAGTCAGCTTTCGATTTCCAAAAGATTGCTTGCGATGGAGAAGAAGGGGGATCCTTCTGTAAAAAGTCCTCACAAGAAGCTGTTCCAAGCAACACCAAAGCTGCTAATGCTATATTTATAAATCGTTTCATATTATCTATCCTTATTAAAATTCAACATTCAGACCAAATGATATAATCCGGTTCTGCGGATATTGAGCAGCACGTCCGTCACCATTACGTTCAGGATCCAGGCCTTCAAACTTTGTAATAGTAAACAAGTTGTCTGCGGAGAAATAGACTCTCAGTCTGGACATACTAATCTTGTCTGTAATCAACTTCGGAATCGTATAACCGAGCGTAAAGTTTTTCAAACGGAAATAAGAGGCGTTACGTAGAAAATAGGTATTATCACGCAAGTTCTTACCGCCACCCATATTATCAAAGTACAATTTTGGATGCAGAGCGTTATTCGGATTTTCAGGAGTCCACATACCGGCCAAATATTCGCGTGTCGGAGCAGATCCTTGTCTGAATGGCTGAACACCCCAACCATCAATGTAATACTTCTTGTCAGCTACGCCTTGTCCCAGTAAAGAAAGGTCGAATCCCTTCCAAGATGCACCTAAGTTTATCGAATATTCAAATCCGGGGAAACGTCCTTCTACAGGAGTACGGTCATCATTATTGATTTTACCGTTACCATCTACGTCGCGATACTTCAGGTCGCCCGGTTGTGTGTTATCAGTAAATTGCTTCGGAGAGTTTTTCACTTCGTTCTCATCAGCAAATACGCCTAAACATTCCAACATATAGTATTGGCCATACGGAAGGCCTTCTTGCAGAATGCCATGATCTTTATATTCAACATCGCCAAACTTTGTCAGTTTGTTGCGTGAACGGTCTATGTAGAAGCCTACGTTATATTGGAAACCTTTCATTGATCCACTCTGAATCATATCGTTCCAGTTTACGGCCAGTTCAATACCACTGTTTTCCAACGAACCGTTATTCACAGTCGGAGCATTCAATCCTAATAAGTAAGATACCTGAGAACCGCGCAAGATGTCTTTTGTTGCCTTCTTATACCAGTCAAACGTAACATTCAAACGATTAAAAAATTGAAGATCGGCACCTATATCCGTAATGGTTGTTGTTTCCCACTTAATGTCCTGATTGGCATAATCCTTTTGGATGTAAGCCAACGATTCATCTTTTTTATTGAATGGATAAGCATCAACGCCGGCAATCATAGCTTGGTATGGATAATATCCAATATTCTGGTTACCCAACTGTCCCCATGAACCTCTTAACTTTGCATTGCTAAGCCAGCTAAGATTTGCTTTCTTAATGAACTCTTCTTCAGTAATACGCCATCCCAAAGAGAATGAGGGGAACAAGCCCCAACGTCCATCTTTTGCAATACGAGAAGAACCGTCGTAACGTGCATTCACCTCGGCTAAATAGCGATCTTTAAAGTTGTAGTTAAGACGACCAAAACCTGACATCAGTGCCCATTCGCGTTCACTGCCTTTATCACTATCTCCGCCATTGCTCCAACCTGTTTGTCCACCGGCATCAATTGTCGGCAAATCAAACGGATAGTCACGGCGAGAGGCCTTCAACGACTGATACTTTTCATTTTCCTGGCTATAACCGGCCATAATAGAGAAGTTGTGAGCTTTGTTTGGCGTTGTATAGTCATACTTCAAGTAAGTATATAGGTTTGTATAGAACAAGCGTTCGTCTTCTTCCGTCAGCCCAATGCCACCTTTATCCAACTGGCCTTTTTCTTCGCCGGTGTGATACATATAAAGAGGTTCCGGTTTTCCTTTCCAGTCTTTCCATTTGTTAGAATACAAACGGGCAGCACCCTTTGTGTACCAAGAGAATCCCTTGAAGAAGTTGATCTCAGCCCATACCTGTGCATTGACGTCAAAGTCTAAATTCGGCTTAATTGTACCAGTACCAATAATACCCGGCATGTTCTTATTATGCGATTCATAATCATAAGCTGCGTTCGTCCATTTGGTAATGCCGGAACCATCGTCGGGCAACCAAGGCATATAGGTCGGAGCCTGAGACAAGGTAGACAACAAAGCGTCGTCCTGACTCTGGCGTGTTTGCATCTTATTACCGTGCATCATACTGGCATAAGTACCTACGCGCATCCATTTCGTAACCTGAGAAGTCAAGTCAATGGTCATGTTGTACTTCTTATAGTTGAACCCACGAAGTGTACCTTCCTGATTCACATAGTTCAAAGCCACATTGTATGTAGACTTTTCAGAAGAACCACCCAAAGAAAGGTTATGGTTCTGAACCAAAGCGGGGTTGAACATATAATCGATCCAGTCAAAATTAGGATAACGGGGGTCGTTTCCGTTAGAAGCGCGATACTTATCAATCTCTTCTTGCGGATACTTGTCGCCCAAACCTGAGTTTGTTTTAGCTAAGTTCGTCAGTTCCATGTATTCGGCAGAATTAGTAACAACATCGAACATCCGTGTTGGGTTATGGATACCGATGTTACCATGATACCCTATTTTCACCTTTTGCTGACCGGCACCTTGCTTCGTGGTTACCAGAATTACACCGTTTGCAGCACGTGCTCCATAAATAGAAGCAGAGGCAGCATCCTTCAATACGGATACCGATTCGATCATACTAGGGTCAAGGTTATTCAAGTCGCCTGCTACCCCATTAATCAAGATCAACGGATCGGAACCGGCATTCGAGAAAGTACCCTGCCCACGAACGCGGATAGAAACACTTTCACTACCGGGCTGTCCTAATCCTTGCGTTACACGCAAACCGGGGACTTGTCCTTGAAGCATCGTTGCAGGGTTGACTACAGGACGCTTTGTCATTTCCTCCCCACTTACAGCCGTTACTGCACCTGTCAAGTTCAGCTTCTTCTGCGTACCGAAACCTACAACAACCACTTCGTCGAGTGCCTGAGAGTCTTCTTTCAGTGTGATGGTTAACACAGATTTGTTTCCTACAACAATATTCTGAGGAACATAACCAATATAAGTTACTACTAAAGTTGCATTGGCAGGTACATCCAATACAAACCGTCCGTCCATATCTGTAATTGTACCTACAGTAGTACCTTTTACTACGACATTGACCCCGATAACGGCTTCGCCGCTTGCGTCGACAACTGTACCAGAGATTTTTTTAGTTTGCTGTTGAGCTACATTTGAAGCTAACTGGCTTGCACGAGTAACAACAATGTGGCGGTCGTTGATTACGTAATGTAAGTTTTTTCCATTAAACAAGATAGCCAATACTTCATCGATTGACTTGTTGTCCAACGAAACAGATACTTTTTCGTCCAGATTCAGATCTTTCACATCTACACTAAACGAAAATTCGCTTTGCGATTTGATCGTTTCAATCGCTTCACGGATCGTGGCATTTCTAAGATTCAAGGTAAGCGTGTGCTCAGATGCATACGTCTCGGCTGAAAGAGAAAGAGAACCGGCGACCAAAAACACACCAACCAAGCTGGTTAAATGTCCGGTCCTTGTTTTAAAGAAAGCTTGAAGCGTTCTTTGAAAGTTTTTTTTCATACTTCATTCATTTAAGTTTGTAAAGTTTAATCACAAAAATGTGACACTGCCATTTAGGCAGGAATAAAAAAGACATTGAGGTTTACTTCATTCGCATTAATTTAATTCGTTTAGACCTAGGTTAATTAAATATTCTGATACAATCCGATTTAACTTCATAACTGAATTTATTACCGGACGACAGTATTTCAAGTACCTTTGTAATAGGCGTATTTATGTTAAAGTCAGAGTAATAAACAAGATCATTTAGTTTATCACTCTCAATATTGACTGGTATATCATACATGCGCTTCAACTGCTTGGCAATTTCGCTTAGCGGCATCTTATCAAACAGCACCGATCCATCACGCCATGATTCTATATGGCTTGCATCCACCGACTCAACTGAAGTTAGATTCTCCGATTCACTATACGTGTATTGCTGATTGGGTTTTAGGGTGATTGGGGCAATATTGTTGGTTAACTGACCAATTTTTACAGAACCCTCTTTCAGGGTTACTTGTGCAATAGCGTCTTCTTCGTATGATTTCAAGTTGAACTTAGTTCCTAACACCTCGACGGAAAGCTTCCCAGCATTTACCACAAAAGGCATTTCCTTATTTTTGGCTACCTCAAAATAGCCTTCACCATACAGGCGAACGTTTCTGGATTCTTTTGCGAAATTCGAATTATATTCTATTCTACTCTCTGAATTAAGCCACACGACGGAGTTATCCGGAAACACAACTCTCGACCTTGCACCGGCCGGCACTTCCACAACGAACCGTTGAACTTCAGAAACATGCACCTCAGCATGCTTCATCGTAAAATAAAGAGAAATAATTCCTACAGACAAAAACAATACGGCTGCTGAAGAGATCCTAAAAAGAGTCCTATAATATGAGTTATTCTTTACCGTCTTGCAACCGGCATAAAAGCGGTTATATGCTTTATTTGCATCAAATCCACATTCATTCGATTCTACCGCCAGTACCTTCCATAGGATAAAATAATCGCTGAAACGCTTTCTGTTATCCTCGCTTTTAGCGATCCATTGGCGCAAGCGAGCATGTCCAGTTGCATTCAATTTACCTCCCAAAAAGGAACGTATACATTGATCTATATTATTCATTTACATTCTGTATTTAAAGAACAGAAAGATCTGTTCACTATAACAGGTGCATTAATTAACGGATAGGGTATATGGGAAACTTTTTTTTGTATAAAATAATTTGGTGTTTGTAACAAATGTACACTTTAATTCCAGATATATCACAAATGCAGAAAAGTTTGCGCATCCGTTTTTATTTCTCCGGGCTCTTCACCCAGACCTGCTTTCCATCGAACGTGATCGCCATCTTCAGGATGTCGTCCACGCCTGCGGCACGAAGCGTGGCTTCGTAGTGCTTGTCCTCTATTTGCTGAAGGGCGGAGGCGAGGGTAGATTCCACGGTTTCGCCATAGTCCAGGTCGCAGACCTTTAGTTCCATAATGATGCCCCGCTTGCGAATGTCGCGCGGACGCATCAGGATGTCGTAGCGCCCCAAACCCGATTCGCGGT
>JAVVRI010000091.1:0-12587 GCA_036654795.1 Tannerellaceae bacterium | reverse complement strand
CGGGTTGCAATTCGCCGTCGGAATAAATATTGGCAAGATGTTTTGATATTGCAGGTACTTCCACATCAAACAACTCCGACATCGCTTTTTGTGTAAG
Source organism: Tannerellaceae bacterium (assembly GCA_036654795.1). Taxonomy (GTDB): domain Bacteria; phylum Bacteroidota; class Bacteroidia; order Bacteroidales; family Tannerellaceae; genus JAVVRI01. Next base: position 12,490 of record JAVVRI010000091.1, on the reverse strand, counting down.
CCAAATCGTTTCATCCTTTACAACTGCACTGACCGACATCCCTTTAGTCGAATACGCTATCCCATGAATCCGAATTATACGCTTCGAAGCAAAGGTTAATTTGAGCTTTATTATTTTTCTCTTCTGCCAATATTGGTAATTCTTCTTGTGAGAAAAAAGCGGTCTCTGTTGTTTCTATGTTCGGTTTAAATTCACCTCCAACAAGTTGACACTGGACAAATGCTTTACATATCCCATAAGGATATGGAGGTGAATTGTGCTTGTTTCTATCTTGCAATGCGATAAGTCTTACAGGCACGACATCTAATCCTGACTCCTCTTTTACTTCTTTCACCGTATTTGACTTAATTGATTGGTTAACATCCACCCAACCACCGGGCAACGACCATTTCCCATCACGTTCCTTTACGAGTAGTATTTTCCCGCTCTCAAATATTGCGGCACGAGTATCTAATTTCGGAGTTTGAAATCCGGTCTCATTGCAAAACAATCCTCGTATAATATCCGACGACATCCCTGATTTCAGGCTCATAATCTCTGCTGAAAGCTCTCGGATACGTTCAAATCGTTCTCTATCAAAGCAATCCTTTGAATAGGTTATTCCTGCTTGTCCTATAAATTGCATTTCCATTGCCCATTTCAGCCAAGGCATATCCTGATAGGCATCTTGCGTTTGGGAAAGCACGTATAAAACATCTTTGGGATTCGTGAAATAATAGGTTGCATAAATGTGCTTGATAGATTGACATCCCCACACGGCCAATCCAAAATCAACACCTGCCTTCTCTGCACAATCCCTGTCGTAAAGCGTATCGCCTATATAAAGAACATCTGTCCCATTTGCCCCCGTTTTCTTTAAGTAAGCGAGCATGGGCTCAGCTGAAGGTTTTGGCGTAACACTATCCTCTACAGTAATGATCGTATCGAAATAGGAATCAAGTCCGAAGGATGTAAAATCATGATAAAACTCTTTTCTATTCTTGGATGTTATGATTCCAAGTTTGACCTCTCTACTCTTCAGTTCGACCAGCAATTCCCGTATGCCATCAAACAGCTTCATTGTAGATGACAATTCTTTCACATAGCTATTCCATAGCTCATTGGCCATAGAAACATCTTTAATGCCCAATTGCTTTAATGTAGCTTCGCCCGGAATGCCTAATGCAAAATGCAAATCACTGATTAGATAATTTCGATTCTGCAACTCAGCAAGAACTCTTTGTAATGCGGTCAGGTTTGCATAAGCTGAATCCAGCATTGTCCCATCAATGTCAAAAATAATATGCTTGTATTTCATGGCACAAATATAGCATATATCTATCATTTTTCCCGTTATCTATTCTTTCAAATTACGTATATAATTATTCTTTTGAGCATGCTCAAAATAGATTACTACCCTGCTTAAATTTAATTTTGAGCCTGCTCAAAATCAAATTTGAGCAGGCTCAAAAGAATAAATGCTTGTATCTTTTGATCTAAATGTATAGGATTAAAGCAGTAGTGGTATCTACATCTCAGAACTGGACGTGCCTTACGATTATCTGTTTGTTGGCGACAAATTACCAAACGGGGCAGACAGTAACACACAACTGAGTGCGGACAACCACACGTTGGTCTTCATGAAAACTCAGAAGCGTACATGGAATGATAAACTCTACTTCTACCCTATTCCGGCAAACGACCTGACGAAGAATCCAAACCTTCTACAGAACCCCGGATGGTAAAAGAATAAACCTACCAACAGTGTAATTACAACGGCTTTAGTCATGCTTATTGACTAAAGCCGTTTTGTTGTAACTCCATTGTAACGTCTATTTCATTTTAAAGAAACAACGATAGCCGTTCTTTGCGGAAAAGTAAGTAATTTTGTAACAAAAAAGAAGAACTATGAAGGCAACACGTATATTGGTAGTGGATGATGAGGAAGATTTATGCGAGATTCTTAAATTCAATCTGGAAATAGAAGGATATGAAGTAGATACGGCCTATAGTGCCGAAGAGGCTATGAAAAAAGAGCTGACCGGCTATCAACTCCTTATGCTGGACGTGATGATGGGCGAAATGTCCGGATTCAAGATGGCTAGTTTGCTACGCAAGAATGAGAAGACGGCATCCATCCCCATTATATTTCTAACAGCAAAAGACACCGAAAACGATATGTTAACCGGTTTCAATCTGGGGGCGGACGACTACATCTCCAAACCCTTTTCCATCCGACAGGTGATGGCCAGAGTAAAAGCCGTGTTGCGCCGCACCGAAGAAAAGAAACAGAACACGGAGCAGGAGCAGGTTTCTTACGAAACACTAGTGCTCGACACCAAGCGCATCAGGGCAACCGTAGACGGCAAAGAGACGCCCCTTACCAAAAAGGAGTTCGAGATATTGCGCCTTCTGCTCGAAAATATAGGCAACGTATTCTCTCGCGAAGAGATTCTTTCACGTATTTGGAAGGACGAAGTGTACGTACTGGATCGCACGATAGACGTCAACATCACCCGTCTGAGGAAAAAGATCGGAGTGTATGGCAAAAACATCGTGACACGACTTGGTTTTGGTTACTGCTTTGAATACTAAATAAACATTGTTTTTATGGTAAAGATAGAAAGTGGAAACGGAAAGAAGAACCGTATTCCGTTCAATCAGCGGCTCTTTTGGTCGGTGTTTTCGATGTTTCTGGGATTCACCGTTTGCTTTCTGCTCTTTCAATACCAGCGAGAACGGGAGTTTGTGCAGGAAAAGCTCAACCATGTGCTTAGTAACTATAACTATCAACTCTACCGACAGACACAGCATTCAGTAGACGTGGCTCGTACCGTCCGGCTCTTTATTGAGGACATTCCTCAAAAGGAACTGCGCGTCACCATCATCGACCCCAGTGGAAAGGTGGTATTCGACAACACTGCTACCGAAGGGCTAGGCAACCATAACAACCGTAGCGAAGTACGCAAGGCGCGGATGTATAACGAGGGTTTCGCTATTCGCTCTTCCAGCTCCACAGGCAAACGTTACTTCTATTCTGCTAGTAATATTGGTGGATACATCTACCGTTCCGCCATACCCTACGACCCCTACGTGCAGGGCATGTTGAGTGTGAACAAAGACTTTATCTACTTCATGGCGCTGATGACGGTGATCTTCTTCTTCATCCTCTCCCGCTTCTCGATGAGCATTGGGCGGACGATCTCGAAACTGCGAGACTTCGCTATACATATTGAGGAGGCACATGTGCCGGAGGTGGATTATATCTTTCCGAACGATGAACTAGGAGACATCTCGCAAAACATCATCACCCTTTACCACCGCCAGCAAAAGGCAAAGGACGAACTCTCCATGGAGCGCGGCAAAATCATCAAACACTTCCAATACTCCAAGGAAGGTTTTGCCATGTTTACGGCTGAAGGGCGGGAGATACTCTCCAATAATCTCTTCATCCAACTAGTCAACATCATTTCCGATCTTCAGATACACCAGACAGAAGATGCAATGAAAGTGCCAGAACTAAAATCAATATTGAACTTCCTTCAAACCAGCCCCTCCCCTTCTGCACGCAATGGAAAAGTCTTGCGCGAATCGGTTACAGTGGACAAGAACGGCAAGATCTTCCTGATAGAGTGTATTCTCTTTCTGGACAACAGTTACGAACTATCCATCCACGATATTTCGCGTCAAGAGGAAGAGAGTCGCATGAAGCGACAGCTAACGCAGAACGTGGCGCACGAGCTAAAGACTCCGGTCAGCAGCATTCAGGGCTATCTGGAAACGATTCTCAACAACCCAGGTCTGGATGCTGGCAAGCGTCAGTTTTTTCTTGAAAGATGTTATTCGCAGAGTACCCGCCTGACTGGCTTACTACGGGATATCTCCGTGTTGAACCGTTTGGACGAAGCTTCTCAAATGTTCGATCTGGCTGAGGTAAACATCACCCGTCTACTAGGCGAAATCGAAAAAGAATGCACACAGATGATTGAGGAAAGACAGATCACGACCGAACTCATCCTTCCCAACAATCCGGTTATTTATGGTAACTACTCCCTCCTCTACTCCATCTTCCGTAACCTTTACGACAACGCCATTGCCTATGCCGGTGAAGGGGTTCTGATCACAGTGGATTGTTATCGGGAGGATTCAAACTTCTATTATTTCTGCTTTTCCGACAATGGCGTTGGGGTAACTGAAGAGCATATCAACCGCATCTTCGAGCGCTTCTATAGGGTCGACAAAGGGCGTAGTCGTAAAATAGGAGGCACAGGGTTGGGACTTTCAATCGTTAAGAACGGCATCCTTTTTCATAAGGGACAAATATCAGCGAAGAGCAGTGCGGGTAAAGGAGTGTCGTTCTTCTTTACGCTAAAGAAGCATCTTTAAGGCAAAGAAGAACGACAAATAGTAGAATAGTAGAGTTGCTTTATTTTGCTACGCGAGCAGAGACATACATGCCGGGGCGAAAGCGCGGATTTGCTTTGCTCACGCGAGCATAGACTTCGAGGGAACGGCTTACTTCGTCTATCTGCTGCCCGATGCTGATCAGAATAGCTTCGAACACCTCTTCGCCCATGCCGTTTACACGAAATTGCACGTGGCTACCTTCCTTCAAATTATCTAAATCCTTCTCATAGGCCGTCAGGCGAAGCAGAGTTCCTGACTTGTTTATAATGTCGCACAGCGGATCGCCGGCATTTAGGTACTGACCGGGATTAATTGGCGTGCCAACTACATAGCCGTCTAACGGCGCCTTGATTTCCAAATAGGGATGGATACCTTTTTTTACTAACTCAGCGGCCGGCATACCTAGTAAAGTAAGTTGTGCTGCGGCAGCTTCCAAGCGACTTTTCATTGACAGATAATCAGCTTTACTCTGTTGGAAACGCTTCTGTGAAGCAGCTTCCTCCGCGCTCAGGCGTTGTTGGCGGAGGTATTCAGTCTCCAAATATTCCACTTGTGCACGGGCATCCATATAATCTTGCTGCAACTTGATGAAGTCCGGATTTTTAAGGGTGGCAATCACTGTGCCCTTCTTGACGTAGCTACCGGGTAAAAGGGTTACCGTATGCACAATACCGCCCATCGTGAGGGTAACAATCGCCCGGTTGCTGGGGGGAGCAATCATCGTCCCATTAAAAGAAGCATGGTTGGCCATGGCGGTGGCGCCACTTATACCATCTACATACTGATCGTTTGTTGCCGAAGCAGAATCGGTAGCCATATCGGTGGTTGTGGTTGTATCCGCAGCCTCGGTTGTCTGTGTATTGGCCGTTGGGGCATCTGCCGGTGCGGGCGTATTGCAAGCTGCCATGAATAGCAGTGCTGCGATGGGGAGATATATCTTTTTCATCTTTGCTTAATTTGTTTATTTGTTATTGCGATACAACTCCAACTCAAGGGCGGAGAGGTTATATTGATAAACGGTTTCGATGTATCCGCGGCGAATCTCGCGTGCACTACTAAGGCTTTGCACGAACTGGGTGATGTCCGTTTCGCTTTCACGGAATTGCAGGGTGGCACTCTTGAGCAAAGCATCCGCTTCGGGCAGAGCACCGATGGTGTAGTAACGGATGGTTTGTCCGGCCTGACGGAGGCGGGCTTGAAGTTCATCTACCTTATTGATTAAGTCGCGACGGTTGGCATCAGCCTCCGTCTGGGCGATGTAGGCACTGATGCGCGCCTGCTTCGTACGGCTTTGCTGCGGGAAGAAGAGGATGGGAAAAGAAACACCTACCATCCATGAGTTCAATCCGCTCACCGGTGCAATCTTCTGGCGCACATATCCCAAGGATATTTCTGGAAAGAAGCGGCTCAACTCCACGCGTAATTCGGCTTTCTTCTCGTTAGCCAATCCTTCAAAGTATCCGAGGTGTACATCAGACAGGCTGCTGTTCGAAAGTTGTCCTTCTGTAAGAGAGGCTGGGAAAAGCACCAAAGCAGTATCGGCCGGTATCACGTCTTGATCGGCATAACAAGCCCACGTCAGACGTCTTCCGGCCGTTTTTACCTCCTCTTCCGCCTGCATAAGGCGAGTACGGAGGTCGGCAGCCATTGTTGCAGCCATGTTTCGTTCAAGAAGCGTAATGTCGCCTTGCTCGTACCGCAACTTGCTGGCCTGCATAAGGCGGCCGGCTAGTTCGTTTTGCTCCGTATAGAGTTGGCGGAGGTGTGTGGCGTAGATGTAGTATGCCCACGCACGTTTCACCTCAGCCGTAATCTCCTTCTTCACCATCTCACGATAGAATGTGCCGGTGACGACCTGTTTTGAGACGAGGGCATTCTTATAAAACGGAGTCAGCAGGGAGCCGAGCGATTGCGTTACTTCAACCTGATTGTCGTTGCGCGTCTCGCCATTGATCTGCCCCCAAGAATAGTTTACCGTGGTAGCCGGTACGTCCCATGCCTCTCCGCGGGAGGCTTTGCTACGATCTATCATGGCTGTTGCCGTACGGAGGCGCGGATGGTTCTGAAGGGCAATGTCGATGGCTCTATCCAACGTTACGACCTCTTGCGCCTTTGCTCCAAACGCCGGAACCAACATTAGGCAAACAAACAACATAGGTAAGAAACGTTTCAAGAAAGCGGAGCGCTTCCAAGCAACCATGCTGTTTACAATCCGATAAAACACCGGAATAATCAGCAGTGTAAGACAGGTGGAAACAATCAGGCCACCAATTACGACCGTAGCCAACGGGCGTTGTACCTCCGATCCGGCAGACGTGGCAATGGCCATCGGCACGAAGCCCAATGAAGCCACCAAACCGGTTAGGAAGACGGGGCGCAATAGGTGCGGACAGCTTTCCGCAATGATTCGATTCGTACTCATAGCATATTTTCTTTTTTGTCGTACCTCGTTAAAGTGGTTAATCATCAGGATACCATTCAGCACTGCTACTCCAAAGAGGGCGATGAAGCCCACACCGGCAGAGATACTAAACGGTAACCCCCGCAGCCAGAGCGCCACGATCCCCCCGATCAACGAGAGCGGCACAGTGGAGAAAACTACCAGCGTATACGTCACGCTCCTGAACGCAAAGAAGAGCAGTAGCAGGATGAGCGACAAGGCTACCGGTATCACAATCAACAGAGTGTTGATTGCATTTTGAAGGTTCTCGAACTGACCACCGTACGTGAAGTAATAACCCGGCTTCAGTTGGATGTTCTTCTCCAATGTTGTCTGAATGTTCTTTACCACCTGCTGGATGTCGGCACCACGTACGTTAACACCAATCACAATACGGCGCTTGGTGGCATCGCGATTGATTTGCAAAGGACCATCCACTAGTTCGATGGTAGCCACTTCACTCATCGGTATGCGGATGCCATCGGAGGTACGGACAAAGAGTTTGTCCAAATTCAGATCGGACACCTTGTCTTTATCCAGACGGAGCACTAGTTCGAAGCGGCGTTCGTTCTCGAACACCACGCCGGCTGCTTCGCCGGCATAGGCTGTACGGATCAACGTATTCAGTTCTTGCAGGTTCATGCCGTAACGGGCAATCTTTGCACGATCGTACTTAATGACCAGCTGAGGCAAGCCCATTGTCTGTTCCACCAACACATCGGAAGCCCCGGGTACCTGCTCCACAAACTTTGCTGCCTCTTTGGCTTTGCTGTATAGTTCGTGCATGTCTTCGCCATACAGTTTGATGGCTATGTCCGCCTTGGCACCTGTCATCAGTTCATTGAAGCGGAGCTGTATCGGCTGGCTGAAGTTAAACTCCGCACCGGTAATTGGTTCGAGGGCTTGCTTCATCTTGTCCACCATTTCGGCACGGGTGGTGGCGGAAGTCCATTCCTTCATTGGTTTCATAATGATCATCACGTCGGCATCCTCTACCGCCATCGGGTCGGTAGGCACTTCGGCAGTACCGATCTTAGAGACTACATGTTTTATTTCGGGAAACTTGTCCATCAACGCTTTTTCTGCCGCTTCGGAAAGAGCTATGCTCTGCGTCAAGGAGCTACCGGCAGGAAGGGTCATCTGCATCGCAAAGTCACCTTCATCCAGCGTCGGGATAAACTCCGCCCCCAGTTTGGTGAAGAGGAAGAGCGATATAGCCAACGCAGTAAAGGCCGTGGCCACCGTGCCCCATGTATGATGGAGGCAGAAGCGAAGCGCGCTCTTATACCCAACGTTCAACTTCTTAAAAAAGCGGTCGGCCATGGTGGGCTTAGTAGAGATGGTTCGTTTCAAGAAAAGGGAAGCCATCATCGGCACATAAGTCAGAGAGAGAATCAGCGCACCAATGATACAAAACACAAGCGTTTTAGCCATTGGGGTAAAGTATTTACCCTCAATACCGCTTAGTGTCAAGAGGGGAAAGAACACGATCAAGATAATCATAACAGCAAAGGTAGCACTACGTACTACGCCACCGGCACCTTTCTCTACCTCGTCATCCATCTCTTGACGAGTGAGGGTGCGCCCGGCCAGTCGTTTGCCATAAAGATGCGCCAGCACACCTTCCACTATGACGATGGAGCCGTCCACTACGATACCAAAGTCCACCGCTCCGAGGCTCATCAAGTTTGCCGAGACTCCGAAGAGGCGCATCAGGATAAAGGCAAAAAGCATCGCCAGCGGAATGACCGAAGCTACGATCAGTCCGGCACGCACATTGCCGAGGAAGAGCATCAGGACGAGAAACACAATCAGCGCACCCTCAATCAGGTTGCGCACAACGGTGGATATATTACGGTTTACCAGCGCCGAACGGTTCAAGTAAGGCTCTACGGTAATTCCTTCGGGCAATATCTTTTGCACCTTTTCCACCCGAGCTTCCAGCTCTTTGGTTACCACGTTGGCGTTGGCACCTTTCAGCATCATGGCGATGCCGCCTACACACTCGCCCTCGCCATCTTTCGTCATGGCGCCAAAGCGTTTGGGCGCACCGAAGCGTACCGTGCCGACGTCGCTAATATGAACCGGTATGCCGCCACGGTTGGTGATGACGATTCGCTCGATATCCTTCGTGTTGGAGATCATCCCTTCGCTACGGATGTAATAGGCACGGTTCACCTTCTCAATGTAGCTTCCCCCCGTATTTTGGTTGTTGCTGCTTAGAGCGGAAAAGACGTCTCCAATAGTAATATTCAAGGAATAGAGCGCATCCGGATCGACTGCCACCTCATATTGCTTTAGGTAGCCGCCAAAGCTATTGATCTCCACAATACCCGGTATGCCGGATAGTTGCCGCTTTACGATCCAATCCTGAATCGTACGCAACTCCATAGCGTCGTACTTCTTCTCGTAGCCGGGAGCTACTTTTAAGATGTACTGGTAGATTTCTCCTAGTCCGGTGGTGATAGGCATCAACTCCGGAGTACCTAGTTCGGGAGGAATCTCGCCGGCAACAGTTTGGATTTGCTCATTGATGAGTTGCCGGGCATCCAGTGTAGGCACGCTCTCCTTGAAAACGACGGTTACGAGCGACAGTCCAAAACGTGAGACGGAGCGAATCTCTTCTACGTTCATGATGTTGCTCATCGCAATCTCAACAGGGAAGGTAATCAACTGTTCCACCTCTTGAGGAGCAAGGGTGGGCGAAATAGTAACAATCTGCACCTGGTTATTTGTAATGTCCGGCACAGCGTCTATGGGCAGGGTAAGCATAGCATAAATCCCCCCAATGAACAGGAAGAATGCAGTAAGCCCTACGAATAGCTTCTTTTGAATGGAAAAACGAACAATCGCTTTAAACATCGCTTTCGTATTTAATTAGTTATACTGGCAAAGATAACAAAGGTTTCATCACATTATCATCCACGCCCCTTGAATTTTACAGGCCTACCGTATTCTGTTCTGTTCCTTTTCGTTCCGCCATCTATCAGCTCATAGATGATTTCTATAGGACTCTCCGTTGCCCCGTGAGCGCTACTTGTTTTTGACGCTATCTATTGGGTTTGAGTTGGCGGCGTTGTTACTTTGTATAAACACGGTAACGAAGGAGACCAGCAGGCAAAACAGTCCGGCAGCAATGAAGATGAGCGGACTTAGTTCGATGCGATAGCTATAGTCCTCCAACCATTTCTGCATGGCGTACCAGATAATAGGTACGGCGATGAAGAAGGCGATCACCACATAATTGAGGAAGGTGAAGACCAATCGCCGTAGTATCTGCCCGTTGCTTGAGCCGAACACCTTTCGCACGGCTACCTCCTGTGCACGTTGCTGGATGAAGTAGGTGGACATGGCAAGCAGCCCAAGCAGAGAGATCAGGATGGCAATGATGGAGAAGATGACGATAATCTTTGCCGTCCGTATCTGCGAGCCAAACGAATCCTGCAATTGTTTATCCATAAACTGCCCCTCAAAGTCCATTCCGGATATCTTTTTATAGGCTTCTCCCACCTCTTTAATTGCCTGAAACGGATCGCCCTCTACCTCAACAAGCACCATCCAGCCATCCTCATCCTTTTCGAGGAAGCGAAACATAACCGGACGTAGATTCTCGCGGATATCATTCAAATGGAAATCGCGCAAGATGCCGGCAATGGCTACCGGGTCGTTATCCTTCAGGGTGAACGAAGTGGCATCTTCCGGCAGGTTCATTTCGCGCATGGCTTGCTCGCTGAGGAACCATCCTTTGGTAGAGAGCTTGTTGTCGCGAAGCATTTTCAATCCCAACATATCGAAAGTTTCGCGATCCATAAGGAATTGCTGGAAACTGATATTATTCCCTTCGTATACGGCAGACCAGTTATTACTACCGTACAAAGGCAGCCCACGCGTTTTCCCGACATGCTTCACACAAGCATGATGGCGCAATTCGCTAATAAAGGCATTTTGATACTTAGCGTCCCAAGCGGGGCAAGCAATCAAATTTGTGCTACGGAAACCCAGTGGGGCGTCAATCATGTGTTTTATCTGAGAAACCATAACAATAGAGACAGCAATCATCGTAATGGTTATTACATTCTGGAACGTGATAAAGAATTTGCTGAACACCATCTTCGTCCGCACCCGAAACGTACCCCTCACCACTTCTATCGGCTTGGCTGCCGAAATCACCAACGCAGGAAGCAAGCCCGAAAGCCCTCCCACTGCTACCACTGCGGCAAAAATAGCCAGCAACCAGGTTGGCGTAAGCAAGACGGACAAATCAATACGCGTCTGTAGCAAATCGTTCACATAAGGCACTGCTGCGTTTGCCAGCAATAGGCCGATTGCCAGCGAAGCAAACGTCAGTAAAGTAGCCTCCAACATCAGACGGAAGAACAGTTCGCTGCGTGTGGATCCCAGCAAGCGGCGCGTCGCCATCTCCTTCGCACGAAATCCTGCCTGAGCAACCGTCAGGTTGATATAATTGATTATAGCAAAAATAAGAATCAGCAAACCTACGGACATCAGGATAAGAACAAATTTACGGTCGCCCGAGTGCAGCGGCCAACCTGCTCCCCAACCGGAAAAGTAGTAATCACTCAGCGGCACAAGGCGTACCTCTTTCCACATATCTCGTTCGTAAATCCAAAAGAATGTTTTGAACCAGCTCAGCATATCCCCGGAACGTTGGCTGAAGTCTACCCCCTCTTTCACCAGAAAGAAAGCCGTTGTACTGCCGGCATTCGCCAACTGATCCGGAGCTAATGATGAGTTAAAGATGCCCACCTGCTCCCAACGAAGAATGACGTCTGCCTCCGGCAAAGACGAATGGATCATGTCCTCCACCACTCCATTGATAATAACAGAGATTGTATCCGCCACCCGCAACGATTTCCCCATCGGATCTTCCGAGCCAAACATAGTATGGGCAAACGACTCGGAGATCACAGCATAGCCTTGCGAACTCAGTGCCTGGCTGCGGCTTCCGCTCTTTAGGCGAAAGTCGAAAAGGTCGAAAAAGGTGGAGTCGGCAAACATCAGATCCCCCTTAATCGTCTTTTCGCCGAACTTCATAGCGAGACCCGAGAAATTGTTCACTATCATCGGACAGGCTTTCTCCACTTCCGGATAGCGCTCTTTCACCTTATAGGCAATAGCAGCTGCGGTAACCGGTAAATCCTCATTCCCCAACACATAAATACGATCTGCTTTCGAATGAAAACTGTCTGTAGACAACTCCTGAACCGTATAGACAGCGATCAGGATGACAAACATCAACGATACGGAAAGGCCAAACAGGTCTATCGCCGTATAAGCCTTGTTCCGACTTAGGAACTTAAAGAACGATTTCAAGTTTAATACATTATTCATAATCTATTTATTAAGTTATTGACCAACAGTTCATCAATTAGTAGCAAAGATCGTGCCAAACCACTTATATGATTAATGTTCAGCCGACTAACGATTATCGAGCGAACAACAAGTGTCCAATTATTGGACAGTACTGTCCAATAATTGGACACTTTACCAAAGGAAGGGCAGATTCATTTACCGCTCTCTTCGGCTTCCATGTTGGCATGCCCCATTTAGTTTCATGCCGATGAAAAAAAAGTTTCATGCTGATGAAACTAAAGTTTCAACGGGATGAAACAAAAGTTTCACAGGCATGAAACTAAAGTTTCA
>JAVVRI010000090.1:0-12822 GCA_036654795.1 Tannerellaceae bacterium | reverse complement strand
GAATCAGCGTGTCTCGTCCCTGCGCTTCGGCAGTAGAGCGGATCATCGAACGCATATACGATTGGTATTTATCAGGCATTGCGGCTCCCGTCTGGTTTACCACCGTAGCCGCTCCGATGTTAGCCCCCTTTCTCATATAGATTTTCTTGCAAGCTATGGAGATAAGCGCCCCCGCAGAGGCAGCATTGTTGTCAATAAACACGTAGACCGGAATAGCATTATAAAGAATGGCTGTTCGCATCGAGTCAGCAGCATCCACTTGCCCACCATACGTATTGAGATGAATCAACACAGCGTCCGCGCCCAGCGCATCCGCCTCTTTCAAACCGTTACTTAGATAAAGACGCGTCGTCTGGTCAATCTCCTTCTTTATATCAATTTTGTAAATTAGTGCAGGTTTAGTTGCAGCTATGTTACAAGGCATTAATAAAAAGATAAAAGTTAACCACAAAAGGCTAGCAATTGTTCTCATTTTTTCATGTATTTATATATTTTTCTATTTACCCTATCAAATTGCAACTAAAATATCTAAATAGCACAATAACAGAAATATCAATCAGCATATACAACTCTAGTAATCAAGCATATATACAATTATTTTACCCGCTTCTAAATTTTAATATTATTAGTATTTAAATGACTAAACAATCCAATTATTATGTCTATTTTTGTCCATTCTTCAAAAGTGAAGATAATATTTAACTAGGGTTTTCAACCTTTTATACCTTTGTAAAATGAATGGAGTGCAATTTCAGAAAAAATTACTAAGCATGCAAGAAAACATGCTTAATTTTGCATTAATGCTCACTGCCAATCGTGATGACGCACAGGATCTGATGCAGGACACTACTCTTAAGGTGCTAGACAACCAAGCAAAATTTGTTGATAATATTAATTTTAAAGGCTGGGTGCTAACGGTTATGCGAAACATCTTTATTAATAATTATCATAAAATCGTAAGAATACAAACAGTTATCGACCAAGGTGTCGACTTGTACAATCTTGACGTAATAAATGACTCTGGATTCGATTCACCGGACGGTGCTTACCAGATACAAGAAATAACCAAAGCAATCAATAGCTTAAACAAAGAGCTAAAGATTCCCTTTTCAATGTTTTTGAGTGGCTACAAATACAATGAGATTGCTGATAAACTAGACGTTCCCCTAGGCACTGTAAAGAGTCGCATCTTCTTTGCTCGCCAAGAGCTTCAAAAAGCACTGAAAGATTTCCGTGACGATGGAAAATAAACTCTCATTCGGCCTGTCCGTCTTAATTGATGTAGACAGACAGTGCCGTTATTAATAATATCGCCTCATGTACATGTGGATGAGTTGCATTACAACAAAAAAATTGCGACCTTTGCGCGGCAAAAACAAACACACCGAGCAATGACTAAAGACAAAATGAAGGGGCATATCCTAATATTAATTACAAACATATTATTTGCTATTAATATACCGATATCCAAATTTCTATTGCCAACACATGTGGCTCCGGAGGGATTGACCATTATGCGTATGACGTTTGCTTGCGCCATGTTTTGGCTCTCCTCCCTCTTCTTTACCCACCAAAAGGTGACGATGAAAGATTTGGGAACGCTCTTTATCTGCGCGCTTTGCGGCGTTGGGCTCAATCAAGGACTCTTCATTGTCGGCCTAAACCGCACCTCGCCCGTGGATGCCTCTATCATCGCTACGGCGGTACCCATCTTCGTCATGTTGCTGGCAGCACTAATTCTAAAGGAACCTATCACACAAAAGAAGGCCTTCGGCGTCTTTATAGGAGCTACAGGAGGTATCACACTGATCCTCTCGTCCGCACAAATAGGCGGACAAAATAGTTCGATCGAAGGAAATTTGATGATCATCTTCAGTGGTTTTATCTATTCTATTTATCTGGTGCTATCCAAACCGCTAAGTCTGAAATACTCGTCCGTCACAATGATGAAGTGGATGTTTCTCTTCTCCACCATCGTGCTGCTGCCGTTTACCTATCGGTATGTGGTAAGTGCACCGGCTTTCCACACCTCCTTACCAGACTACAAAGTGCTGAGTGCACTCTTTTTCGTACTCTTCGGCGCCACATTCGTACCCTACTTGATGATACCGATGGCACTGAAACGCATCCGGCCTACAACAGTGAGCATGTACAATTATATACAGCCTATCGTGGCCTCCTTTATCGCCATACTCATCGGGCAGGACAGTTTTTCCATACAGAAATTGCTCTCGGCTGCCCTTGTCTTTATAGGTGTCTATCTGGTAACCCAAAGTAAAAGCCGCGAAGACATCGAAAAGGAAAGAGCAGTTAAAACAGCAAAAGCGTAAGGTTGACACACTTATTTCACTCTTTTAAGTCACTTATTTACGTAAAAACGCTTGCATTTGAAAAATAATGCGTAATATTGCCCCCGTCATACAATAATGAACAGAAGACAGTAAATAATATGAATGCAAACTTTGCATATTATACATGGGCATTGACAATGACCCCTAGGGGGGTTAGAATCTACAAATAAACAAACGCAGCGGCCACGTCGCAGCTTTGTAGCAATCTTGGCATTGCGTCACATTTACCGGCTTACAGCCGGTCCTTTTTACCAATAATACAAAACATATAAATACATACCGATGAAAGTATTAAAATTCGGCGGAACGTCCGTAGGTTCCGTGAATAGCATTTTGAGCGTGAAGAAGATAGTAGAGGCTATTGATGAGCCTGTAATCGTTGTCGTATCTGCCTTGGGAGGTATTACAGACAAGCTGCTCGCCACCTCGACCATGGCTTCGAAAGGAGATGTATCCTATGAAAGAGAGTTTTCCGAGATCATCACACGCCATCTGGATGTGATAGAAGGAGTAATTCCGGATAAAATGCTTAAAAAAGAGGTGCAGCAAAAGGTGATGTCCTTACTGGACGAACTGGGTAACATCTTCCGCGGCGTTTACTTGATAAACGACCTATCCGCCAAGACCTCCGACACGATCGTTAGTTATGGTGAGCGCATCTCGTCCCTCATCGTATCGAACGTAATAGACGGTGCTCAATTGTTCGATTCGCGCAAGCTGATCAAAACGATGAAGCAGTTCAACAAACATATAGTAGACTTTGAGCAGACCAACAAACTGGTGCAAGAGGCCTTCAACCCGCTACCGAAAGTATCCCTCGTACCGGGCTTTATCTCCTCAAGCAAGGAGAATGGCGAAGTAACCAACTTGGGGCGCGGTGGCTCAGACTATACCGCCTCCATCTTAGCCACGGCATTGGATGCCTCCATTCTGGAGATCTGGACGGACGTAGACGGCTTTATGACGGCAGATCCGCGTGTGATCAGTTCAGCCTACGTCATCGACAAGCTGACATTTACCGAGGCCATGGAGCTTTGTAACTTCGGTGCCAAAGTGATCTATCCCCCTACGATCTATCCTGTGTATCATAAAAACATACCGATTCGCATCCGTAACACCTTCAATCCGGAGGCACCGGGCACTTATATTTCGAAAGAGCGTATCCATGGAGAGGGAAAAGCCATCAAAGGCATTTCGTCCATCAACGACACCTGCCTAATTACTGTGCAGGGACTCGGCATGGTTGGGGTGATTGGCGTAAACTACCGCATATTCAAGACGTTGGCCAAAAACGGTATCAGCGTCTTTATGGTCTCGCAGGCCAGTTCGGAAAACAATACCACCTTTGCCGTACGTAATGCCGATGCCGACCTAGCCGTCCAGGTGCTCAACGAAGAGTTCGCACTCGAACGTTCGCAAGGCGAGATCAGCGACATGACGGCCGAAAAAGATCTGGCAACCGTTGCCATCGTAGGTGAAAACATGAAGCGTACACCGGGTATCGCCGGCAAGCTGTTCGGCACATTGGGAAGTGCCGGTATCAGTGTGATTGCCTGTGCACAGGGAGCTTCGGAAACGAACATCTCCTTCGTAATCAAGTTCAAATATCTCCGCAAGGCACTAAACTCCATCCACGACTCCTTTTTTCTATCCGAATATAAGATGCTGAACCTCTTTATTGTCGGTGTAGGCACTGTGGGCGGGAACCTGCTGGAGCAGATACGCAACCAACGCCCCATGCTGATGAAGCAAAACGGACTAAAACTAAACGTGGTAGGCATAATCAATACCCGCCACGCCCTGTTCAGCCGTGAAGGGCTGAACCTAGATAACTGCATCGAGGAGCTAAAAAACAACGGACAAGAAAGCACCCCCGAACTGATGTGTGAAGAGATTCTGAAGATGAACATCTTCAACTCCGTATTCGTAGACTGCACAGCCAATGAGAAGATAGCCGCACTCTACGAAACCATGCTCAGCAACAACATCTCAGTCGTTGCCGCCAATAAGTTGGCCGCCTCTTCGTCGTATAGCAATTATATTAAGTTAAAAGAGATAGCCCGCCATTGAGGCGTAAAGTTCTTGTTCGAAACAAACGTCGGAGCCGGCCTGCCCATCATCAACACGATGAACGATCTTATCAACAGCGGCGACCACATCCTACGGCTCGAAGCCGTACTTTCCGGCACACTGAACTATATCTTTAACACCCTCAGCGCAGAGATCCCTTTCAGCAAAGCAATACTGATGGCCAAGGAGGCACACTATGCAGAGCCCGACCCCCGCATCGACCTAAGCGGCCAAGACGTCATCCGTAAGTTAGTGATCTTGGCTCGCGAAGCCGGCTATCAAGTGGAGCAAGAAGACGTAAAACGCCTGCTCTTTATCCCGGATAACTATTTCGAAGGCTCACTGGAGGACTTCTGGAACAAGGTACACGAACTGGATGCCGGCTTTGAGGCAAAACGCCAGAAGCTGGATGCCGAAAACAAACGCTTCCGCTTCGTAGCCAAAATGGAGAAAGGAGTGTGCGAAGTAGGTTTGCAAGCAGTAGACAGCCATCACCCCTTCTACGAACTGGAGGGAAGCAACAACATCATCATGATCTCCACCGAACGATACCACGACTATCCAATGATCATCAAAGGATATGGCGCAGGTGCCGACGTGACGGCGGCTGGTGTGTTTGCTGATATTATCTCGATTGCCAACATACGCTAAACGGAGATGAAACACATTATAATATTAGGAGACGGCATGGCGGACGAACCGCTGGAAGCACTCGGTGGACAGACTCCCATGCAATATGCCGACACTCCTTGGATGGACAAGCTAGCCGCGCTGGGCGTTACCGGCCGGCTAAAGACCGTTGCCGATGGATTCCATCCCGGCAGCGAAGTGGCCAACATGGCTGTGCTGGGCTACGACATGGAGCAGGTGTATGAAGGTCGAGGTGTGTTGGAAGCAGCCAGCATCGGCGTCACCCTTCAACCGGGCGAGATGGCGATGCGTTGTAACCTGATCTGCGTGGAGGGCGAGATCTTGAAAAATCACTCCTCCGGCCACATCACAACCGAAGAGGCCGACATCCTGATCCATTACCTGAACGAACAACTGGGCTCGGAGCGGGTGAAGTTCTATACCGGCGTATCCTATCGCCACCTATTAGTCATCAAGGGAGGAGACAAACGGCTGGACTGCACGCCGCCGCACGATGTGCCCCTCCGCCCCTTCCGTCCGCTGCTGGTAAAGCCCGAAGTACCAGAAGCTGCCGAAACAGCTGAGTTACTAAACAACTTGATACTCCGTTCGCAAGAACTGCTACGCACCCATCCCATCAACCAAAAGCGCATAGCCGCCGGCAAAGATCCGGCAAACAGCATCTGGCCTTGGTCGCCCGGCTACCGGCCGGCGATGCAAACCATGCAACAGATGTATGGCTTCGGAGACGGCGCCGTCATCTCGGCAGTAGACCTGATTCGTGGCATTGGCGTATATGCCGGACTAAAGGTGATCCATGTAGCAGGCGCAACCGGCCTCTACGACACCAACTACGAAGGCAAAGCCGCTGCCGCATTGGAAGCCTTGAAAAGCTCCGACTTCGTCTACCTCCACATCGAGGCCAGCGATGAAGCCGGACACGAAGGAGACGTACAGTTAAAGATAAAGACCATAGAGAACCTGGATAAACGTGCCGTACGCATCATCTACGAAGCTCTTCAACAATGGGACGAGCCGGTGGCCATCGCCATCCTGCCCGACCATCCGACGCCTTGCGTGCTCCGTACGCATACCAATACCCCCGTGCCCTTCCTGATCTATAAACCGGGAGAGACACCCGACTCCGTGACCCGCTTCGATGAACTTTCGGTGCAGAGCGGACGTTACCCCTTATTAGAGAAAGATCAATTCATAAAAGAGTTTTTACGATGAATTATTACAGTACAAACAAAGAAGCCCCTCTAGCCACGCTTGGAGAGGCCGTAATCAAAGGACTTGCCGGCGACAAGGGCTTATATATGCCTGAATATATAGACTCACTAGACGAGGAAACGATTGACAACCTAAAGAACATGTCGTTTCACGAAATAGCCTGCACCGTTGCGCGGGCCTTCTTCGGCGAAGACATCGAACCGGACGTTCTGGACGGGATCGTAAAGGATACCCTTTCGTTTGAGACACCCGTCGTGCGAGTAGATAGTAACATTTACAGTCTGGAACTATTTCATGGCCCAACACTGGCATTCAAGGATGTAGGCGCCCGCTTCATGGCTCGTGTGCTGGGTTACTTTATTCAAAAAGAGGGACTAAAAGAGGTCAATGTACTGGTAGCTACCTCTGGCGATACGGGTAGTGCCGTTGCCAATGGCTTCCTAGGTGTACCGGGCATCCACGTCTACGTGCTCTATCCCAAAGGAAAGGTAAGCCCGATACAGGAATGCCAATTCACCACACTGGGGCAGAACATCACGGCACTGGAAGTAGATGGCACCTTCGACGACTGCCAAGCGCTGGTCAAGTCCGCCTTTATGGACGAAGAGCTCAATGCGCACCTCACGCTGACCTCTGCCAACTCCATCAACGTTGCCCGCTTCTTGCCACAAGCTTTCTACTATTTCAACGCTTACGCTCAGCTGGACAAGATGGGCAAGGCGGACGAACTAGTCGTTTGCGTGCCGAGTGGAAACTTCGGCAACCTGACGGCCGGACTGTTTGCCTACTGGATGGGGTTACCCATCAAACGCTTTGTAGCAGCAAACAACCGCAACGATGTGTTCCTGGACTACCTAAAGACCGGAGAATACACGCCGCGTCCCTCCATACCGACCCTTGCCAATGCCATGGACGTGGGCGACCCGAGCAACTTTGCCCGCATCATCGACCTCTTCAGCATCTATGCCGATCCGCACAAAAAGATATGCGAACTCATCTCAGGCTGTCGTTTTACGGATGAAGACATTGCCTTCGTCATGAAGCGCGTCTACAACGAAGAGCATTACCTGCTCGATCCGCACGGAGCTTGCGGTTATCAAGGACTCGTGCTGAGCGCATTGGAGAGTAAGGAGACCGGCCTATTCCTCGAAACCGCACACCCCGCCAAGTTCAAAGGTACAGTAGACCATATACTGGGTACCGACATCGAAATCCCGGAAAAACTGCAAGCCTTTATGAAAGGTAAAAAGCAAAGCGTCGCACTAGGACAAGACTTCGAAGGCTTCAAAGCTTACTTGATGGCACGCTAAAGAAGAGAAGAAGAGAAAAAGAAGGGGGTGTATCGTCTGCTCATAACAAGCAAATGATACACCCCCTTCTTTTTTATACGCTAGTCAGCCGATCAATCCACCGCCCACTGCTTCATCTCGTACATATCCGTATATTCCTCCCATTCCGGATCTACCTCTGTGTAAATAGAGATAGGGAGCAATTCGAACGGAGCCAAGGCCTCGTTCAGTCGTTCACCAAAGACACGCACCGTACGGGTATAGAAAACCCACACCTTCTCTCCTGCTCCGGTATAAACGCCTGTCAGGATGGACAGTTTGTCTTTCTCCATCGACTTCTGCAAAGCCTCTTGCACGGTCTCGATCTGCTCGGCCAATGCTTCGGAGGGCATACCCTTGGCATCCCCCTCGTACTTCCAAGTGATTTCGGCACGCTCCTTAAACTTGCCGGACTCAATAAACTCATTCAATTCATCGCGTCCACTCACTGTAATCATGCGGCCTTCCTCATCTTCGGAAAGGGCGGTAAACCATTCGTTGCTCAATTTCATATTATTCTACTCCTTATTTTTATACTTACATAATAAAACGACGCGTCAACCGGAACTGCTTCATCGCCAGAACAACCAGATAACTGATCAGGAAGGCAGTGCAGGCCATGCCAAGAATGCTGACAATAGCAGGCAGCGGGAATAGGGTTGAGAAAAAGTCATAAGCCATCTGCACAAACACAAAGTGACACAGATATATGCCAAACGTCAGCGAAGCCAAACGAGAAAGAGCGGCAGACGAGGGCACTTTTAGTTTCTGCACAATGACAAAGACAGGGAAAGTCATCATAAAGACATTGATACCGGCAAAGTACCAGACAATCTCCAAGTTGGCATAATTGCCGGGGAAATACTGTTGCGTCAACAAAAAGCCAAACGAAGTAATGGCGTATCCAACCAAAAACATCGGGATCATAAGACTAAGCAGCTTCTTCCAACTCCACGTAAGTGGATAGGTAACCAGATAATAGGCCAACACCAAGTAACCGATAAAGCCGGAGACATAATACAGCATACCATAATCATTCCAGTCGCAAACACCCAAAAGACCCATATTACCATAATTGCCGGTATATCCCAGCAAAGGAGCTGCCATCTTCAGATAAGGAAGCACCAGCGAGATCCCCCAGACAGACAAAAAGAGCTGAATGTCTTGTTTCGACGCCTGCTTCAACCAGACACTCAGTATCGGAATAATCAGATACAACCCCACCAGCATGTAGAGATACCACATCGGTGTCGTATCATACGTAAAGTTAAAGATAAACGTGTACATCTTATGGAGCGTTGCGCTAAGCGTAAAGTTATCAGGCGCAATAGAAGGACTCGTAGTAGTCACCCCATAATTCAGATAAACAAAATAGATCACCGGCAGGACAAGCGACCAGAAAACAAGCGGAATCACCACACGCTTGATGCGCTTCCTGTAAAAGTCGCTCATGCTCATACGCACCGGAAACAGCAGAACGCCCGTCATCATCACAAACAAAGGCACACAAGCCCGAACAAAACTACCCGAAAACACACCCGTCAGGAATGCCCCCTTATCATTATCAAACTGCCCTACAAAAGGATCACAACAATGAGAAAACACAACCAAAAAACAAGCAATAACACGTAGCAAGTCTACCCAGCCAATGTTCTCCCCCTTTTTCATTTCCATGCGACAATATTTAAGTATTTAATTAGTATTCAAACAATTTTTCAAAGATAATTTTTATTACAATCCGCAACAAGCGAATACGCTCTAAAGTGCGTACGTGTGTACATTAATCTTTGCATCTTCCCCCCCCGCTCTACTTCTTCTCCGCCTCGCGCTCAAAACGTGTGCCTCGAAACTTCTTGTTTACATCTTAGGAAGCACGGAAGTTCATCCCTTTTACAGTGATGGACTCAGCGCGAATCTCGTTCTTCTTCTCGATGAGACGGCTCTCGGCAGACAACGAAAAAGTGCCGAAGTCGTTGAGGCAAACATCGTAACCATTGCGCAACCGTTCCAAAATATGGCTCTCTATCAGCATCCAAGAACGGGTTAACTCCGCACGCATGGAGGCCGATCCTTGCGAAATCTCATCGAACAACTCCTCTTTGTGTATTGTGCCGCGACTAACCACCTTCGGATAAAAACCTTTAATCTTCTCTCCTTCCCCATTCATGTTATCGCAGATGGGGGTAAACTTGTACTTCACACTCATTATTTCATTGTTTTATATATGATTTTTATCAAACAAACCGACACATCGAAACATACGCCCATATCAATCGCACCCACAAGGACTTACGACGTTTCGATTAGGCTTTCAAACCGAAACACAACCGAAACAAAACCGAAACAAAACCGAAACAAAACTACCTTACGATAGGTATCACATAATAATACTTTCTATCACGTGATATTTTTTTTCGTACATTGTATTTTTGCATCAATCGTCCAAACTGAAGTAGTCTCGTTTCCGTAACGTCCGTCTTGCTCTGCTTACTGATATACATCAATATTTCGGGAGCAGCAAGCGGCATACACTCCTCGTCCTCATCGGCAAGCCGATAATAATGAAAGAATAACTCCTCCAGTAAAGGTACCTGTTCGAACTTCCGATTAGTACGATTTAACAACGCCTCCTCCTCGGAGGTAAACCAATAGCGCTCACCATTGCGCAAGACTTTGGTAGCCTCGGCATACAGTTGAGCATAATCTATGGGTTCAATTCGGATTAGACCTTTCACTTCCACACCGATAAAGCGGCGGCTACCCGTTGTGTCGCTCAGTAGGCTAGAGGTGTTCGATGTAGCTATAAAAGAAGCAAAGCGGCGAAGCTCCTCCATGGCGACAGCGTGAGGTTTGCGCATCGTCACCCTCGGCTTCTGAAGCAGATTCTTCAAGTAAGGCTGCTTGGAGGCAGGGATCGAATCGAACTCATCCAGATTGATCAGAGCAAAACGGCTAAGGGAAAGCTCCGCATCCTTCCGACTGCCCATATCTAGCCCGTCTGTATAATAAGCACGTAGCTCAGGAGGCAAAAGGTTTTGGCAAAAGGTACTCTTACGGCAACCCTGCGAACCGACTAGTAAGGGCGACGTGCTGTTGGCATGCTCGCGATCCATCTGCAACCAGTGCGCCACCATGCTCAGAAACCAACGATAAAAGAGATCCGGCCACGCAGGATTATCGCATGAGACGCAGTTGGCAAGCGCACGAATACGCTCCACCCCATCCCAGTCGGGCAAGCCATACAGATATTCCTCGACAGGCCAAAAGTGAAGAACGCGCTCCGAATCCACATATCGTTGCACATCATACTCGATGGCAGAGACCCCTTCCAGTTGCGCTTCAAAACAGATACTCTTCACCGCCTCCGCCGTCACGGGGGCAAAACGCACGAATTGAGAATGGCGCAAACGATACTCCTTGCTACCCGTCATACGGTTGAAGCGCAGTTCGTAACGGCGGTTCATGAACTCCTCCATCTCAATAGCCACCAGCATCCGCTTGGGCAAGCAAGGACGCCGGCCGAAAAACAGCTCCTTGCGGTAAATATTAGCGAAGGTAGCCCGCACTTCCAGCTCCAACTCCTGCTCAAAGGGGTGAATCAGGGTGAAGCGCACCGCCTCCTCCTCAGGAATAGCCGAACGCTGGCAGTTACGCGCCAGATGGACAAGAAAATTCTTTCGGTTCTCCTCCCCAGTCTCCCTACCTACTTGCAAATAGGTATCCGTCAGACACGTTTCGTAAAGCAACGAAATACGTTTATACAAATCATAACCCGGCAACATCCGGCGCAGCGGATCTTCCTCGCTGCTACGTAGCTCACTGGCAGTAAATGGCTCAGGCATCTGCATCGGTTGCTCGATACGTATCGGCAGGGCATCAGGATTATAGTATAAATCCGGATCATAAGACGCCCTGCAACCCTGCTCCGGCACAGGGACAGTCGGCTCCTTCGGTCCTATTTTGCATCGTAATTGCCCCTCATAATATTTCACCGCCCAACGATACGCATGTGCATGAAAACGGCGTACCTCCTCAACCTTCTCCGGCAACGTACCATCGGGTAAGGTAAAAGGAACAATGATCTTCACGCTCCGCCCACTGGAACCAACAAAAGCAGTCAACGTCTGCGGAAAGTCCGCCGCACGGCTTCGCAAAGTAGCGGCTTCCTCTTTATCGATCAGATTGTTTATACCAATCAGCACCAGGCCATTATACCCCGTCATTTGCCAATTATCACCCTCCCTTTTCAATGTTACGCCAAAAAGAATAATAGGAATCTTCTCCGCCGAAATGCTTTTCGACGTGCGATTCAGATAAGGGATGTCCTCCCTTAGGGTAGCTACCGTTTTCCGGTTGTTTTCCGTCTTCATGGAATTAAGCACAATGCTCACCTCCAGATTACGCTGGGCGTTCAGATCGCCCCTAAGCTGTGCGACTCTCATTCTAACTAGTTTTTTAAATTTACAGTCCAAAAATAAATAATTTTGCAACATAATCAAAACTTTTAATTATTTATTTTCCTGTAAACAAGACTACTATCACCTATTTAAAAGGATACTAGAAACTAATGTAAAGGATACGAGAAAGTAATTATATGTTGTACAGGTTATCAATTATAACCTGTACAATATATAATAGATAACCTGTACAACCTATTTATGATAAGCTGTACAATATATCAATAGTTTCTCGTATCCTATGAAATAAAAGGTAGCATTCTGAAGGGTTGTTTTAGCAAGGAACCCGGACAAGCCGGAACCAAACAGGATTGCTATTCTATCTCCTTTTTTCGTTTAGAACCCTTGCATTTACTTCATAATTCTTATATTTACGGTATTGTTTAGAAAGTTGGTACAAGCAATGACTATTTTCAATATCTTTGCATATTACGACCATCAAATAGAGTGCTAAGAAAGAGATAAATAGGCTGAAAGTGGTTCTTGTCGAAAAGAAGAAAACAGGAAAATGGCTTGCCGAACAACTCGGCAAAGATCCTTCTACGGTTTCAAAATGGTGCTCTAATGCCTCACAACCCGATTTAAGTACATTGACCAAGATTGCGGAATTATTGGATGTTGACAGACGGGAATTGATTAATAAGAGTAAGAAATAGAATATGGCAAAGCAAAATAAAGATAAGAGTATAGAGGAGACGCTGTGGGATTCGGCGAATAAACTTCGTGGTTCGGTTGAGCCGTCGGAGTATAAAC
>JAVVRI010000089.1:0-12894 GCA_036654795.1 Tannerellaceae bacterium | reverse complement strand
TCACCTATTGTCAGCATCTTTCGTCCATAAAACTCTGATATTTGCTATAACAAATAGAAAATTCCGGGCCGGGCATGGCTCGGAATTTTGCTGCTGAGCAAAGCAGAGGCGATTAATTACGCAATGACCTCTTTCTTTACTACCGGAGGAATACGCGGGGGGAGAAGAAAACTGGACAAATTCTATCCGCGCAGTTTCAATATGGGGATTAAGCGGACGGGGCAGGGTTCATTGGCAGGATGTTGAAACGGCCACTTTTACAGTAGATTAGCAACATCCTGCTCTTCTTTGCTTTCTGCTGAGTTGTTTATTTTAGATTGTGGTATTCTGCTGCATAGCCAGGCTCCGGCACAACAGAAAATTATTATCAGACTTGTGGAGTAGAGCATATTGCCCAAGCCGGTGAGTGGTGAAAGCACTCCGCCGAAAAGGAACATCAAAAATCCAAGCAAAGCAGAGGCGTTTCCCGAATTCTCCCTTTCCAGCTCCAAAGCCAACGTGGTGGAGCTGGGCAGAATCAATCCTAGGAAGATGAGGAAGAAGAAAAGACTGACCTCTACCAACAGCACTGAATGACTGAAAACAAGGACGACACCAATAAGGAAGCTTGCCAGCATGAACCCCATAGTGCCTACTCGCAGCGCATGACGGGCATCTTTAAACGTCGATACCGCCAGACTGCCAAACATGATACCCAGCGCATTGATACCGAAACACAGGCTGTAGCAGATAGGCGACAACCCGAAATGGTGACCATCGTGCAGCAATCTCATGAATTTTATCTATTTTTGTGTCTCTATCTTAAATATATATAGGTATATGGCACACGCTTCCACTGCGGAAAATCATTCTTCAGCAGGATTTGAGCTGTCCGGCACATCCGGCGACTTGACCTTCCTGTTTCCTGAAAAGAAATTGGTGAGAAATGACCGGAAAGGTGTCTATTTCATCATCGGTCTTCAAGGAGAAGCGTTGATAGAGATTGACGGGCGGACTTACACATTTCAGCGGAGCACGTTTGTTTGCCTCACTCCCAACCACCTGCTTTCGCTACTTTCTCATTCCGATGATTTCCGTTTCGAGTACCTCTATTTCGAGTATGACTTTCTGGCCGATTTACCCTTGCTGCTGAAGGCTGACGTCTCCGACAAAATGGGCGCAATGCCATTTCTTCCGCTCGACTCTTCAACCCTGCTGATGCAATACTACGATTTCATAAGCAACCGCCATCAGAGTGCCAACAGTCAGATTGGAGTAGTCAAAGGACTTCTGTTCTCTTTGATACTCGAAGTGAGCCGGATTTATTCGGGACGTGCGGTGGAGATCTCTCTTTCGCGCAAGAAGGAACTGACAGATGGTTTCTTCCGACTGTTGCACGGACATTATAAAGAAGAACGAACAACAGCCTTCTATGCCGGGCAGTTATGTATTTCCGACAAATACCTGTTACGCGTCATCAAGGAAGTCACCGGCAACACGTTCTACTTTTGGGTATCGGACTTCATCATAAAAGAGGCCAAGTTGCTATTGAAGTCCACTGATAAAAGCGTGACGGAGATTACCGAAGAGTTACACTTCCCAAATTCTTCTTTCTTTGCCCGTTTCTTCAGAAAACAAACAGGAGAATCTCCCATGCAATTCAGAGGAAGACTATAAGTAAACAAAACAAAGCGGTCGTCCTTCTTTGGTCTTGCGTGGAATATACTCAATTGCTCCGTTAAGCACCTATTTAACAAAAATGTTGCCCCAACCTGCTCCCCTATGACTTTACCAACTCATCGAGGCCATTTACAAAACTCATCGGTATAACCCCGCAAAACGATAGGGGTAAAAAAAAGGCTATTTTACCACATTTCGTTCTGGTCAATCAATCAATTTACTATCTTTGTCCGTAGAGTACAGCGAAAGCAAAAACAATAAGCATTATTAGATACATATTATAATATATATGGAAACAATACCCCGCTCCATCCGCAAATATCCCATCGGGACACAAAGCTTCGAGAAACTTCGTAGACTTCGACAAGTACACGCGCAACATTGGGCGCTAGCTGATTGATCAAATGTTAGCAACTATCCATATACAATTCATTGTTGGCACTCTATTTATCATATTATATAGTGTAACCATCCTAGGACTAATTCTGGTTATTATTACCGAAAACAGGAATCCGCTGAAAACGATTCCTTGGGTAATTGTACTCCTATTGGCTCCGGGGATTGGTTTGCTTGTTTACTTCTTCTTTGGACAGGACAATAGGAAGCAGCGCATCATCTCACGGCGTACCTATAAACGCATCATGAAGCGTCCGCACGGAGGTAAGCTGCCACAAGACAGCTGCCCGGTGCCGGCTCAATATCAACCGCTCGTCACGCTGCTCAGCAACAGCAACCAATCGTCGTTGCTCTATGGCAGTAGCATCAGCATCTATACGACCGGTGCCGAGAAGTTTGACGCCCTGCTGGAAGAGATCGGTCGCGCCAAGCACCACATACACCTACAATATTACATCTTCGCCGACGATAAAATAGGCAACCGCGTGAAAGAAGCGCTGATCGCAAAGGCTAAAGAGGGGGTGCGGGTGCGGGTGCTATACGACGATGTGGGCTGTTGGAACGTGAAGAGCCGCTTCTACAACGAGATGAAGGCGGCGGGCATCGAAGTCTATGCCTTTCTGAAAGTAGCTTTCCCGGTATTTACCAGCAAAGTAAACTATCGGAACCACCGAAAGATTGTGGTAATAGACGGCCGCGTAGGCTTTATGGGGGGGATGAACATTGCCGACCGCTATGCATATGGCGTAGCATGGGGCACATGGAGGGATACGCACTTCAAAATTGTAGGCAGAGGGGTACATGGGTTGCAATCGGCCTTCCTCATCGACTGGTATGTGGTCAGCAAGGAGCTACTCAAGGATGCCGCCTACTATCCGCCGACCGAGATCTACACAAACAACATTATGCAGATCGCGACCAGCGGACCGGTCGGTCAATGGCGCACACTGCTGCAAGGGGCTATCTTCACGATAGCAAATGCCAAGAAATACATCTATATACAGACGCCCTACTTCCTCCCGACCGAAGGGCTCAACCAGGCACTGCAAGCAGCAGCATTGGGCGGGGTGGATGTGCGGCTGATGCTCCCCCGGCGTTCGGATACACGCTCGGCAAACATGGCGACCCATTCTTTTATTGACGAGATGGTCAAGGCAGGTGTTAAAGTCTACTTCTATAATCCGGGCTTCTTGCATGCCAAGTTGATCGTGTGCGACGACTCACTGACCTGCATCGGCTCGGCTAACATGGACTTCCGAAGCCTGGAGCACAACTTCGAGATCAACGCCTTTGTCTATCAGGAAGCGTTCGCCCTGCAGATGAAAAAGATATTTCATTCCGATTTGCATCATTGCGACCGGCTAGTGCCCTCGCGCTGGCTGAAGCGGCCACGTAAGCAACGGATGGCAGAGTCGTTTATGCGCCTATTTTCTCCACTGCTTTAAATATACATTTTATTTCTTTGCTGTTTCATTGCTATGATGTATATTTGCCTCATTCGGGAAGCATCGGTTAGTCTTCACGCAAGAATGTATTAAAAAGACAGAAGATCATGAATCAAAAACACTGGTTAAGCATTATTCTTTTTAGCTTTAGTCTGTTGTGCCACGTTTCGTGTGGTGGTGATGAGATAATAGACAATTCGGGGCAGGTTGAGCCTAAACCGGCCTTGCCTGAATATAAGTTGGTATCCATAGATTTTACACCGGACACCAAGGATAATTTCATACCGGTAGAAGGAAAAGAAGAAGTGTTATACTTTCAGAATTCGGGAAATATAATAGCCAGCAGAACCTATCTTTCGACTCTGCAGCCCAAAGACACCTCGCTGTTTTATGCGCCGAAAGAGGCTTTGCCGGAGGGAAACAACATCAACGAGATCCTAGTACGTGTGCCCAAGATAGACTGCACACCCCTCATTCAAGGCCTCACCCCGCATACCTACCTCTTCGCCTTTGGGAAAGAGCAAGAACACATCCAGCCGACAAGGTGGGTGGAGCAAGTGGTAAGAATCGCTCCACATACCCAAATCAAAATAGCCGAACGTAAAGATGGCTACCGCATCAAAGCCTCCTATCACGCCGTGTTGGAAAACGTCCACTCCGGCGAACGAATGGAGATAAACGGTCGTTGGGAAGGGACGCAGCTCGTGTCGGGAAATACGGTATTGACAGAAGAAAAGACAGAATAGAGAAAGCCCTTTATTCTACCACTTCCTCGTCTCGGGTAAAAATACTAAAGTTAACAGAGCCATAGGTACGCAACTGATTAAAGTTAGGGTGCGCTGAGAAGTCATTCGTACGCGGATGCTCCATCACCATCACACCGCCCGGACGCAGCAACTTACGTTCGAACACAATAACAGGCACTTCCGGAAGCTCTTTTAAGGCGTAAGGAGGGTCGGCAAATATAAAGTCGAAGCTTTCCTCCTTTGCTGTTGATAAGTAGCGGAAAACGTCGCCACGGATCAAATTGAGCGCGTCTGTCTTCAGTTCTGTAGCCACTTTGGCAATAAAGGCAGCATGCGCACCATTTTTTTCCACCGTCGTCACGCGGCGGCACTCATGCGAAAGGAGTTCAAAAGAGATACTGCCGGTACCGGCAAACAAATCCAACGCGTCAGCACCCTCCAAGTCGATCAGATGGACTAGCACATTAAACAGATTCTCTTTGGCAAAGTCTGTTGTCGGACGGGCACTAAAGGTAGAAGGAACGGTAAAACGGCGATGGCCGTATATTCCACTGATAATTCGCATATATATATTCTGTTTATTTAGGTAAATAACAAACCTTCGCAAGTAGCTAACGCAATCAGGTCGGCAGGTGCTTTCGCAACATCCGTCCCCATCAGGTACGCTTCTGAAGGTATTTCTATCAAAGCGATATTTTGCAAATAAGCCTGCAAGGTTTGCTCCACACCGGTACGCAATACGGTTTCACCGGAAAGGAACAACTGGTCTTTCAACTGATTCATTCCCACTTGGCGCCAAACATGTAAAATGTAATAAAGACGGTCAGAGGATTGTTCCGCTTCAAACGAATTAGCAAAAAGCAACTTACCCTGCGCATAACAGACAACATCCATCGCCTTGCGATGAATCACCACATACATCTTTTTAGAAAGCTGATGCGAGCTCTGCCTCTTCCACAGACAAAGTAGCGGGGTTACCGAATGTACAAAACGAGGATTCGCCAACGAGCGGGAGCAGAACTCATACACCTCTTCATCCATGCCAAACAACAACCGTGCATGTTCCTCCTTCAACGGATTGCTCAAGCTGTGCGCGTGGGGTGAATAAATTTAACACGACTGCATACGCTCCTGCTGATCCTCGTCGAACATCGCGTCAGGAACCAACGCATATTCAGGAGAGACACAGACCACATACGTATGTTTATATGTATAGGCAAGAAAAGAATGTGCAAAGAAGAACTCCTTCAATGAAGCCAAGAAAGGCTTGCTCCGATCGAACTCTACACTTCGGTAAAAGAAATGTCCACTTGTCAACGTGTCATAACCGGAAAAAGAAAGTCCACCCGACGAAAGCCGGATGGACACACTATATTTTTCCGAATTATCAGTAGTTAACGTATCAGGAATGCTGATAGTCATAGTTAGCTGCCGATTATTCCCAGTTTCCTGCGTTGTTATTAATTTCAGTCAATGAACCTACGCGCAAGCCCGGGTATTTTTCACTCTTGACAGCTTTGTCGTTCAAGTTGTAAAGCAACTGCTTGTCCAAGTCACCCAGATAGTCGTCATACTTCACACCGGCTTCAAACACCTTGATTGTATAGCCAGCTCCTGAAATGATAGAAGCAGTATCCATCGTAAACTGAATTTGCAAGCCAGGAACAAAGCGCAAAGAGTCAACATTGTAATTCTTGCCTAGCAATGTATCCACAGCCGTGATCCAAACAGTATCACGTTTGATCAAACCCTGCTTTACAGCCTCTTTCTCTGTTATTCCCTTTTCCAACTGTTCGTCCGTCAAAACACCTTCTTTTACGAGGAACGGCAATTTTTCTTCTTTTAAGAACTTAGCCAGCACATCAAAATTAGCGGCATGCTCTTTGTGAATGTTTTTGTATTCAATCTGAATTTTGCGAATATCAACCAAGCGAGCAATGATCGCTTTCTCGCGAGCATCTTTCGTTGTGTTAAACTCGATAGGAGCTTGAATACTTCTGTAACACATGTAAACGAGCAGTAAAACTGCTGCAACTAGAATGACCTTTAATGTAACTTTCATGGTTTGTATTGTTTTTTGATTTATTTCGTTCGGCAAATTTAAAAAAGAATATTTAATACACTACCTTTATCGCGAAAATTATTACAATCAAAATGATAAATAGTTATTTAAGCCGCCAAATTACACATAATTTCCCACATAATCCAACGAAAGACCAAAATTCCGCCTTAATTTGTCTTTCGGACTTTTTGCTTTCCACCTATTCCGATTCAATTTTATTGCTGAAAGGTTACGCCGGAACAGGCAAAACGTCGCTCGTAGGAGCATTGGTCAAAACGATGGCTGAACTACAGCAAAAAGCAATTCTGATGGCTCCGACAGGACGGGCGGCAAAGGTTTTTTCGGGATATGCCGGACAAAACGCCTACACCATACACAAAAGAATTTACCGGCAAAAAGCCTTCGCCAATGAATCGGCCGGCTTCCTTCCGGTAGACAATATGCATAAAGACACAATCTTTATCGTAGACGAAGCTTCGATGATTTCCAACCAAGGTTTGGACACGTTCGCTTTTGGTACAGGGCGGTTGCTGGACGACCTCATACACTACGTTTATTCGGGCGAAAACTGTCGGTTAATACTGATGGGCGACGTTGCCCAGCTCCCGCCCGTAATGCAGACCGAAAGCCCGGCGCTCAATCCGGATATTCTCAGAGAATACAACCTGCAAGTGGAGGAAATTACGCTCACCCAAGTGGTGCGCCAAGCTGAAGATTCAGGCATCCTCTTCAACGCGACCCGCCTGCGCGATGCCCTGCGCCAACAGACCGTAGAGAGCTTTCCCAAACTCCGCCTTCAAGGCTTCGCAGACTTCCAAAAGGTAAATGGAGACGAACTGATAGAAGAAATATCGGCCGCCTACAGCCGAGACGGCATCGAGGAGACCATGATCATCTCGCGCTCAAACAAGCGGGCTACCATCTATAATAACGGAGTGCGCAACCGCATCCTCTATCGCGAAGAGGAACTTTCCTCAGGCGACCGGCTGATGGTTGCCAAAAACAACTACTACTGGACGGCAAACTGCAAGGAGATGGATTTCATCGCAAACGGAGAAATCATCCAAGTACTCCGCGTACGACGCACAACGGAGCTTTACGGCTTCCGCTTTGCCGACGTATTGGTGCGCTTTCAGGATTACGACCAGGAGGTGGAAGTCAAAATACTGCTCGACACACTGCAAACAGACGCCCCCGCCCTGCCGAAGGAACTTAGCGACAAACTATTTTACGCCATCCTTGAGGACTATGCCGACATTCCTACCAAAGGCGGAAAGATGAAGAAAATGAAGGCCGATCCACACTATAACGTTGTACAAGTAAAGTACGCTTACGCCGTGACCTGCCACAAGGCACAGGGCGGACAATGGATGAACGTCTTCCTTGACATCGGCTATATTACCGAAGAAATGCTGGGCGAAGATTTCTACCGCTGGCTCTATACAGCCTTTACGCGAGCAACGCACCGGCTATACCTCGTCAACCTGCCAGATGAGTTTATAGAATAATAGGATACTTTTCGCCCCTAACTTACGTTACATTAATAAGAAATGGCTACTTTTGCGCCATGTATCACAGATAAAGAGTATTCATCTGATAACGATGGTATAGTTATAGATATGGTAAATAAAGAGAAGATAAATTCGTTACTCGCAATGATCGGTAAGCTGCAGAGTTCAGTTACCGAGATGCAGGATGCCGAAGAAACATCCATCCCTCTACTAACACAAACGGGTAGTATTGCTTTCAGCGTGCTGGAACAAATCAAACAAATGGAAGTAGAGCAAATACAGACTATCGGTAGCAAGATGATGCATCTCCAGAAAGAGATGGAACTCCTGTCCCACACACTCGAAAGCTTTCAGCTTGCCATACGCCAACAGGAGGCGGTGGTGAAAGAAACAATCGCCCCAACCACCGTTATCCGGCAGACGGAGGAAGCACCCGCCACGGAGCCTACACACAGCCCCAAGCCAACAGAAGTTATTGAGCCAACAACACCTGCCCCCATAGCGACAGTAACGCCCCAAAAAGAGGTCGTTGCAAACAAAATATCCGACAGCGAACCGACAGGAAGCGAAAAGGCTAACATCTCACTAAATGATATTATAGAGAAAAAGAGACTCTCCGACTTCAGAAAAGCATTCAGCCTGAACGATCGCTTCCGCTTCCGGCGCGAGCTCTTTGGAGGAGACGAGGTAAAGATGAACATCGTCATTGACGATCTGAACGCAATCAACACATTCGAAGAGTCTATCGCATATATTAATAATGTATTAAAATGGAACTTGGAAAACGAGCAGGCGGCAGACTTCATCAAGCTGCTTGAAAAACGTTTCCTCTAAAAAATGATATGGAACAACTGGCAAAACTAACCGTGGTACCCACTCCCGTCGGAAACCTGGAAGATATGACCTTTCGCGCTATCCGTGTACTGAAAGAGGCCGATCTGATCTTGGCTGAGGATA
The DNA here is from genome assembly GCA_036654795.1 of Tannerellaceae bacterium. Taxonomy (GTDB): domain Bacteria; phylum Bacteroidota; class Bacteroidia; order Bacteroidales; family Tannerellaceae; genus JAVVRI01. The sequence goes on along the minus strand of JAVVRI010000089.1, from coordinate 4,118 downwards.
CGCGCACTACCGGTATCTTGCTCAAACATTTCGACATACAGAATCGGATGCAGTCGCATCACAAATTCAACGAACACAAAACAGTGGAACAAATAGCCGGACGCATCAAGGCGGGCGAACGCATAGCTCTCGTATCTGATGCCGGCACACCTGCCATCTCCGATCCGGGCTTTATGCTGGTACGCGAATGTGTACGGCAAGGCGTCGTGGTGGAGTGTCTACCCGGAGCAACAGCCTTTGTCCCGGCACTGGTAGCTTCCGGGCTGCCAAACGAACGCTTCTGCTTCGAAGGCTTCCTGCCGCCCAAGAAGGGACGGCAAACCCGCCTCCTCGAACTGGCAGCCGAGCATCGCAGCATGATTATATACGAATCGCCTCTCCGTCTGGTCAAGACCTTAACGGGATTCATCGAATACTTTGGCGCTGACCGGCAGGTGTCCGTCTCACGCGAAATATCGAAAATGTTCGAAGAAACCGTACGCGGCACACTTGAAGAGGTGATCGCCCACTTCACCGCCACGGCTCCGCGGGGAGAGATCGTAATTGTTCTAGCAGGTATAAATGATAAGAAGGATAAGGACAAAGAAACGGAATTTGAAGTTTAACTTAATAACGACAAGAAGATGAAAAAAGTAGTATTAGTTTGTTTTTGTACAGCTCTGCTGGCCTCATGTGGACAAAATTCAGCGGATTATAAGTTGCTGAAGGCAGAAAACGACTCTTTGAGACTAGAGAACACAAAGAATACGGACGATGTAAACGAAATGTTGGCCACACTCAACGATGTGGAAGCCGACTTCCAATCCATCCGTGACGCAGAAAACTACCTGACCGTGCAACAACAAGCCGGCGGCGAGTTCAACCAAACCAAGCGCGAGCAGATCAAGCAAAACATGCAGCTCATTACTGAGACGCTGAAAAAGAACAAAGAGCAAATCGCTCAACTGCAAGACCAGCTAAAAAAGAGCGGATTCAAGTCGGCTGCTCTGAAGAAGACGATAGATCGCCTCTCCTCTGAACTGGATCAAAAAACGACAATGATTGTCTCTCTGCAAGAAGATCTGGCTAAAAAGAACATTCGCATTCAGGAACTGGACGACATGGTATCCAGCCTCAACGAAGATGTGGAAGGATTGGCAGCCACCACAGCCGCACAGTCTGAAAAGATCAGCGCACAAGACAAAGCCCTCAACACAGCTTACTATTGCTTCGGAACATCCAAAGAACTGAAAGATCAAAAGATCCTTTCCGGAGGCGGACTCTTTGCCAAATCGAAAGCACTGAAAACAGACTTCAACAAGGATTATTTTATCTCCATCGACATCCGCGAAGTGAAAGACATTCCGCTCTTTGCCGGCAAAGCCAAACTGAAATCAAATCACCCCGACGGCTCTTATGAACTGGTTAAAGATGTAGATGGCAACCTGACATTGCATATTTCAGACCCGAAATCATTCTGGAGTCTGGGTAAATACTTGGTAATTGAAGTAGGATAAGTAAAAGAATGAAGTATAAAAGCCTCTTTATTGATCTGGACGACACCCTCTGGGACACGTACCGGAACAACAAGGAATGCCTCGAAGAAGTATATGCTGACTATCATTTTAGTCAGCATTATGCCTCCTTCGAGGCTTTCTTTGCAATCTACATGCCCCATAACCTACACCTCTGGCAACAATATCGCAATGGAGAAATAGACCGGCAGACGCTGATCGTGGAACGTTTCCGCTACATACTCCGCCCACTAGGCATCACCGACACAGCGGAAGTGCTAAAGGTGAACGCCGACTTCCTACAACGTACTACGCGTAAGACCGGACTCGTACCGGGGGCTATCGAATTACTGGAATACCTTCGTCCCTCCTATCGGATGTATATCCTTTCAAATGGCTTCCGCGAAGTACAAGATAAAAAACTCTGTAATTCCGGTCTCGCCCCCTACTTCAGCCGCATGATTCTTTCCGAAGACGCAGGCATACAGAAGCCGCACCGCGGGATATTCGACTTTGCCCTCATCAACACCAACAGCCGCCGTAGCGAAACCCTAATGATTGGCGACAGTTGGGAAGCCGACATACTGGGCGCCCACCAATCCCGAATAGACCAACTTTGGCTTAATCCGGACTCGCTGGCCGCTCAAGGTTTCACACCCAACTTCACCGTCCGTTCGCTGAACGAGATTAAGAATATTCTATAATGCCCCTCCCTATCATAGCTATAAGTTGGAAAAGTCATTCGTATAAATTAGGGAGCATTTTATCGCTCGGCAGCCAAAAAAAACGGCTCGTTAGCCAAAAAATATCGCTAACGAGCCATTTTACATTTGCTGCCCAGCTTTCTAAAAAAAGCTGCCGGGCTATTTCTTCAAACTATCCGTATTAGAATTCACTTGTAAAGTGGAACTTGATGTCGGGGAAATCCTGTTGCGCCATCATAAGCACATAACTGGAATCGGCCATATAGACGTCGCGGCCGGAACGGTCGGTAGCCATATATTGGGCTTTACGCTTCTTAAAGGCGTCCAGAGAGGCGGCGTTGTCGCTCTCTATCCAGCAAGCTTTGTAGAGGCTGATCGGATCCCATTTACACTGGGCACCGTACTCATGCAACAAGCGATACTGGATTACTTCAAACTGCAACTGCCCTACGGTACCAATAATCTTACGACCGTTGAACTGATTGGTAAACAGCTGAGCTACCCCTTCGTCCATCAACTGATCGATACCCTTGTTGAGCTGCTTAGTCTTCATCGGATCGCTATTTTCGATATATTTGAACATCTCCGGCGAAAAGCTGGGCAGTCCTTTGAAATGGAGTTCCTCGCCACCGGTCAGTGTGTCGCCGATCTTGAAGTTACCGGTATCAGGCAAGCCCACGATGTCTCCGGCAAAAGCCTCGTCCACCGTCTCCTTTTTCTGCGCCATAAAGGCGGTCGGACTACTAAAGCGCATAGTCTTTCCAAAGCGCACGTGCTTATAAGGCGCGTTTCGCTCGAAACGACCGGAGCAGATCTTTACAAAGGCAATACAACTACGATGGTTCGGGTCCATATTTGCATGGATCTTGAATATAAAACCGCTAAAGTCATCCTCTTCAGGATCAACTATCCGCTCCACTGCCTGTACGGCACGGGGAGAAGGGGCTATCTGTATGAAACAATCCAGCAATTCCTTCACCCCAAAGTTATTGAGCGCCGAACCAAAGAAGACCGGAGCAATGTCGCCACGCAGGTAAGTATCGACGTCGAACTCAGGATATACACCCTCAATCAGCTCGATGTCTGCACGTAACTTCTCGGCCAGCGTCGCGCCTATATGATCCTCCAAGTCAGGATTAGAGATGTCGTTGAACTCGATGTTCTCCGTTACAAACTGTTTGCTTGGCGTGTAGAGGTTCAGTTTCTTTTCATATATATTATAGACACCTTTGAAGCGCTGTCCCATATCAATCGGCCAGCTTAAAGGGCGCACATGGATATGCAACTCCTCCTCAATCTCATCCAGCAAATCGAAAGGATCCTTACCATCGCGGTCCATCTTGTTGACAAACACAATAACAGGCGTTTTACGCATCCGGCAGACTTCCATCAACTTGCGGGTCTGTGCCTCCACCCCCTTGGCAATGTCCACCACGATGATGACACTGTCCACAGCCGTCAGCGTACGAAATGTATCTTCAGCAAAGTCTTGGTGTCCGGGGGTATCCAAGATGTTTATTTTATGATCATCGTAATCGAAAGCCATCACGGAGGTAGCAACCGAGATACCGCGCTGTTTCTCAATCTCCATCCAGTCCGACGTAGCCGTTTTCTTGATCTTGTTGGATTTTACGGCACCTGCCACATGGATAGCGCCCCCGAAAAGCAGCAGCTTTTCCGTAAGCGTTGTCTTACCGGCATCCGGATGGCTGATGATGGCAAACGGTCTTCTCTTCTCTATCTCTTCTGAATACTGGTTCATGATTGTATATCGTTTTATCTATTTCTTTTGTTTATCGGGCAGCGCTCAATTCCCGTACTACGCCGCGCAGACTCTCCTCCCAATGCGGAATAGGGAAGTGGTAAGTCTCTTTTAACTTCGTTTTGTTGAGCACACTGTAATGCGGACGGATGGCACGGG
>JAVVRI010000088.1:0-12995 GCA_036654795.1 Tannerellaceae bacterium | reverse complement strand
GGATTAACTTATTCTTTGATTTTTATACAATGCTAAAACAGAAACTGTTACAGCTGAATAGGACTTATAAGTGACTGTATGACAAGGGATGCGAAACTTTAGTAAATAATCTTTCGCTGGAAGAAAACAGAGAGATCGTGGAGCAGCTCGCGAAATGTCAGCCAAACTAAAAGAGATTGATGCCCCCTGGTATCGGGAGCGGATACTTTCTTTGCAAATAGGGTATTAAGATTCTGTACAAACGTAGTGAGGCATAAGGGCAAGTTCACTACAAAGGCATTGCAATGATGCTGCAAAGTACTTGTAGCATCATTGCAATGCTTAGTCTGATAACTAAGAGCTTATTTATTGGCTGAAGGTGGGTTCTAAAATTTGTTTCTTCGAGGTTGTGCTTTCCTTGATAGTTTTCGATTCGCCACCATCAAACGGCACTTTCACATAGAGCACGTTTCTTTGATAACTTATTTTTTGTGATTAAACACATAGTTTTTAGTCGCTACATCGGTTATTTTACTGGTACTTAGGAATCTAATCTGGATTAACTGCATCTGAGTTGCAGAAAGCAACTTGAAAGCATAACTACTGTCGGATGTTTCGATGACTATCGTATTATCGCTGCTACGACTAACGTCTACGGATTTAGTTGCGCTACCACCCTGCATATGCAGTGTTGCTAAAACGTTCGTCGTTCCTTCAAAGTTTATCTCTTGAATCGGACAATCGACAACATTGGTAATCCATGCTTTATCCCAAATCAAAGGTTTTTGAATTTGAACATCAATGTCATAAGATTTATTTTCAATAGATATATCAAGCATGACACGTGCCGCTGCAAACTCATCAGAGACAAGGCTGTTGAAGTCGTACTTGTTTACTTTTTCGACAGCCGCCGCATAGTGAGTGTGGGCTTGGGCCGTTAAATCAGCCAATACTTTTTCCTTGTCGGCCTGTTTTACATTCTCTTGTCTGAAATCAACAGGAAAAGCAAGATAAGGGGCCTTGCTATAAATACCAATGTATCGAAGATCCTTTAGTTTAGCTAATATCTTCTCAGTGGCGTTTTTATTAGTTGATTCTAAGTGGTTGCCAATCTTAATAGGAACCGCAACTGTATGGATTGGTAAGTCTTCTACTCCATTGTCAGAAGAACAAGAGAGGATACCTGCTGAAAAAAGGACTATTCCGATTATCGGAATCATTTTACATACTATTTTCTTCATAATATTTAATAGCTCATAAATTATTAAAAAGAGGCGTATGAACCTTTAACCGCCTCTCCTTGCTTGTACGAAATGTTTATAGGTGCAAATATAATTGTTTTTTAGTTCTAAATCAATATAATCCGGTTAAATTTCAGGGCAACCGTACTGAGACTCATTCATGATCTATATGATGAGAGTCTACAGGTGAGGGGGGAAATGTAGAAGTCTTTAAACTTATTGTTTGTTGAGAATACTCCCGATGGTATATAGACTGATCAAGTGACTGTATGACAAGGGGTGCAAAACTTTAGTTGTATAATCTGATTTACTCAAAAGCACCAATTATCAACACAGAAGAAAAAACGACCATGCACGTTATACTTGACACTGTGATTCCACTTGCTACCGATGTATTTATCGTAAATAATAAAAGTTTGTGTGTAAAGATATCCATTTTAAATGTACTCCAGATGGGTTCGATCCGGAGTACCAAGCGACATTATATGCAATGATGTAGCATTAAGTGATATTAATATTACTACCGTTGTATTGTCAAACAATAACAACATGAAACGATACAAAGTAAAAGAGGTTATTAAATTGTTGGAGGAAGCTGGATGGGTACTTTCTTATTGGAAAGGAGATCACCGACAATTTAAACACCCCGAAAAGTAAGGTAAAGTGACGGTAAACAACAAGTTAAACGAAACACTGAGCCAGGAGTTATTAAACAGTATTTGGAAACAAGCCGGGTGGAAATAATCCCCCTACACAATAAAACAGGTGTCATGGAAAAAGTAAATGCTTATATCAGTTGGTCAGGAAACAACTATTGTGCCACTGCTGGCGATCAGGTAGAAGGGTGTATAGTAGTGACAGACAAGACATTTGAGGGCATTCAGAAATCTTTTATTGAATCTCTTGAATTTCATATTGAAGGAATGGTAGCCGATGGAGATATCGTTCCGGAATATCTTAAAAATGGAGAATACGAAGTTGTATTCTCTCTGGAGACATCAGCTCTTCTTCGCAAATGTGAACAATATACATCTTTGGCAGCCATTGCACGGGCATCCGGTATTAACGAGCGGCAATTGAGCCATTACGCACGTGGTATGCGTAATCCACGTCCGGAGCAAAGGGCAAGAATCGTTGAAGGTCTGCATAAAATAGGACAGGAATTTTTATCCGTTGTGTAGTTATTGTTTGACAGCTTAGTTCACAATGGTAGGGGGTGCTGAAGCATCCCCTTTTATAAAAATTAAAGCACTGCCGTAATTGGCGGGGCTTTTGTTGCGTCACGAAAACGTCACGGAGCATAAAAAAAGCAGCTACAATATGACTTGTAACTGCCTGATTATCATTTTGTGGTCCCACTTGGGCTTGAACCAAGGACTCCCTGATTATGAGTCAGGTGCTCTAACCAACTGAGCTATGGGACCGGTATTTCAGAGACTGGCTCTGAAATCGGATGCAATATTACGACTTTTAATCGGGTTATGCAATAGTTGGCGCAAAAAAGTTTACTTTTCAGCGCTCTCTTCTCCTGCAAATTCCATTAGGTAAGCCCTTATAAAGCCATCTATCTTACCATCCATCACGCCATTAACGTCGGATGTCTGGAAATTTGTGCGATGATCTTTTACACGACGATCGTCAAAGACGTAACTACGTATTTGCGATCCCCACTCAATTTTCTTCTTGTTACTTTCCACTTGTTGCTGCAGCGCCATACGTTTTTGGAGCGCCATGTCGTAAAGCATGGAGCGGAGCAGGCGCATTGCGTTTTCACGGTTATCCAACTGAGAACGACTTTCGGTATTCTCAATCAATATTTCGCGCGTTTCGCCGGTATCCGGATCTTTATAGTTGTAACGGATACGTACACCGGTCTCTACCTTGTTGACGTTCTGACCGCCAGCACCACCGGAACGGAAAGTATCCCAAGTATAATCTGCCGGATTGATGTCTATTTCAATCGTATCGTCCACCAACGGGGTAACGAATACGGAGGCAAAAGAGGTCATTCGTTTGCCTTGCGCATTATATGGAGAGACGCGCACCAAACGGTGTACGCCATTTTCCCCTTTGAGGTAGCCATAGGCATAATCGCCTTCCACTTGCATGGTCACGGTCTTAATGCCAGCCTCATCTCCCTCTTGCAGGTTATTGATGGTCAGCTTGTATCCGTTTGATTCCGCCCAACGCATATACATACGCATCAGCATGGAAGCCCAATCCTGACTTTCAGTACCACCAGCACCAGAATTAATTTTCAGCACACAACCCAATTGGTCAGCTTCCTGACGAAGCATGTTGCGAAACTCTAAATCTTCTACCTGCGCAAAGGCCACATTGTAGGCGGCGTCTACCTCTTCTTCCGTAAGGATACCCTCTTTTAGATATTCAAAAGCTAAATTCAGCTCGTCGGCATTGCCGCGCACCTCGTTATAGAGTTCGATCCACTTCTTCAGTTCACGAACCTTTCTCATTTGAACCTCAGCACGCTTGGCATCTTCCCAAAAGCTGGGATCCTGCGTACGTAGTTCTTCTTCTTCTAATTGTATTACCTTGCTATCGATGTCAAAGGTACCCCCTCAACGCTTCAACGCGTTCCAACACATTATGTAGTTGGTCTGATGTGATCATATCTTTTCTTTTTAAATTATTAACCGCACAAAGATAGGCAAAAAAGCCTTAGTTCGTATACATAGCCTCTATTTGAGCGGCATACTTCTCGAGTACGACCGGACGACGCAACTTTAGCGTATCAGTCAGTTCGCGCCCTTCCATCGTAAACGGTTCGGACAACAAGGTGAATACTTTGATCTTCTCATAAGGAGCCAAATTCTTCTGATGTTCTTCGATGCGCGATTCGATCAGGCGGTTTATTTCCTTGTCGGCCATTAGTTCCTTACGACTGGCATAACTCAGATTCCTCTGAGCAGCGTATTGCTCAAGCAACGTATAAGCAGGCACAATCAGGGCACTGACAAACTTGCGTTCGTCCGCAATAACAGCAATTTGCTCGATATATTTATCGCTTCCCATCAATATCTCGATAGCTTGCGGGGCGATATATTTTCCATTTGAAGTTTTGTAAAGGTCTTTGATGCGCTCCGTAAAGAAAAGCACGTCTCCTTCCAACCGTCCGGCATCGCCGGTACGGAAGTATCCATCTTCAGTAAAAGATTTTACGTTCTCGTCCAACTTCTTGTAATAGCCAGAAGTGATCGTTTTACCCTTCACGAGTATTTCGTTGTTTGTAGGATCGATCTTCACCTTTACGTCCGGCATTAAGGTGCCAATAGAACCAAACTGGAAGCCCTGTTCGGGATAAAAACTAACGGTTGCAGTCGTCTCGCTCAATCCATAGCCATAAATAATAGGTATGTTTACCGATTGAAGGAACATGTTCACCGCATCCGAAAGTGGAGCGCCGGCTACCGGGAAGAAACGCCCACGCTCAATGCCAAGTACCTTCTTTAGGAGAGTAAAGACCGTTTTATTGTAGAAATTAAACTTCATTTCCAGCATAAAAGGAGCCTTAAGACCTTTATTTTTATACTCTAGGTTGTAAATACGACCAGTCTCAATGGCATCCAAGAATATCTTCTTCATCGTGGGAGAAGAGCTGTTAATTTTCTCGTGCACACCCACATATACTTTTTCCCAGAAGCGGGGTACGTTACACATCAGCGTAGGATGTACCTCAGGCAATGTTTCTTGTATCAGCTTCGGGTCTTTATTGATTGCTACCTTTACGCCTTTGTGCAAGCAATAGCATACCCATGCTTTTTCGAAAATATGGGTAAGCGGAAGGAAACACATAGAAGTATCTTTATCATTCACTACCGGCAGACGAATATCATGTATGCGCATTGCCTCCAAATAATTAGAGTGATGGAGCATCACCCCTTTCGGTTCGCCGGTAGTACCGGAAGTATAGATAATGGTAGCCAAATCTTCAGGAGTCGCTTCGTTCATGCGTACTTTCACGGTGGATTGCGCATGCGCATTGTCCCCCAGACGCAAGAAATCTTCAAAGTAAACGGATGTCTTATCGTCGGGATTTAGCTTTACCGCAGAATCAAAGATAATAATACGCTTCAGTACGGATGACTCCTTTTGCACTTTGTAAGCGTTATTATACTGCAATTGTTCCCCCACAAACAGGGTACCAATGACTGCATCATTAATAATGTATTCTACTTGAGCCGGCGAACTAGTGGCATACATAGGTATAGGCACCACTCGATTGGCATAGGCACCAAAGTCGGTGTACAAGCATTGTGGCATGTTTTGAGAATAGACGCCCACGTTTTCCTGTACTTCTATTCCAAATTCAGCCATTGCCTCAGCAGTCAGCATAACTCTGTCTGCAAATTCCCTCCATGATATTTTTAGCCATTTACGACTCTCGTTATCACGGTACTTCAAGGCGGTACGCGAACCGTACTTATCTGCCTGGCGGTGTATTAACTCAGCAAAGTGGTAGTAGACCATAACTCTCGATTTTGAATTGATGTTGCAAAAGTAAGCTTTTCTGATTTAATACACACTGGTTTACGTTGATTTTTACACACAAATCGCATTTTTGTGCAAAAGAATGACAGGCGAACTCGGTAATCACAGAGAATCCGCCTACCTATTATTCCCTAAACGACCAAAAGGAATCAGGTTAAAATACTATAAATACAGTAGCATGTATTGCATAGTACAGCAGCATTACATATCTTTGCAACATTAAACAGGTAAACATGAACGCAGAGAACGTAAAATCGCAAATGAGGAAAGGTACATTGGAATACTGTATCCTTTTATTACTCAGAAAGGAGCCGGCTTATACTTCGGATATCATCCAGAAGTTACAAGAGGCCAGGCTGATTGTCGTTGAAGGTACCCTCTATCCACTACTAACCCGGCTTAAAAACAGTGAGCTATTGGGCTATCAATGGATAGAATCCACTCAAGGTCCCCCACGCAAATATTATCAACTAACAAGTATGGGCGAAGAGTTTCTGCTGGAACTGGAAACATCTTGGGACGAACTGAATAATACAATCAACCACATCAGAAATAAATAAAAAAGAAACGTAATGAAAAAGACACTTACAGTTAATCTGGGAGGAACGGTTTTCCATATTGACGAAGACGCATACCAACTGTTGGACAAGTACCTTTCTAATCTGCGTATCCATTTCAAGAAAGAAGAAGGGTCAGAAGAGATTATGAGCGATTTCGAGATGCGCATCTCCGAATTACTAACAGAACGCGTCCGTTTGGGACACGAAGTAATCACCATTGAGCATGTGGAGGAGGTAATCAAGCGCATGGGCAAACCAGAAGAACTCTTCGATGACGACAATGCCCAACCTCATGTAGAAAGCAAAAGCCATGCCACTTTCTCTGATAGCGAACAAGGCACAACCCGCAAGCGCCTGATGCGCGACCCGGACAACCGTTTACTCGGTGGAGTAGCAGGAGGAATAGCTGCATACCTGAATTGCGACGTAACAGCTATCCGGCTAGCCATGATCCTGCTCATTTTCATTCCTTACGCGCCGGTGGTAATTATATATATCATCCTATGGCTCGTAATGCCCCAAGCACATACGGCAGCAGATCGCCTGATTATGCGTGGTGAACACGTAACGCTTGAAAATATAGGTCGTACAGTAACTGATGGCTTTGAAAAGGTATCCAACAACGTAAACGATTACATCAGCTCCGGACAGCCTCGTAGTGGTGTGCAAAAGTTAGCCGATGTTTTTGTAGCGATTGTGGGGGGAGTACTGAAATTTGCAGCCATCCTGATTGGGATAATTCTGCTACCCGTACTATTGCTTGTGGTCTTCATCCTTGTGGTCGTACTCATTGCGTTGGCTGCTGGAGGAGTGGGACTCTCGCTTCATTTTCTTCCATTCTTTGACAACAGCTTCCTAGCCGGATTGCCGGAACAATCATTAATATTTGGCAGTATTGGTTGTATTATTTTACTTGGCCTGCCGTTTGTAGCCTTGCTTTATGCGCTGTGTAGCCAAATATTTAAGTTCAGACCAATGCCAACAGGGGCCAAATGGGTGCTGCTGCTAATCTGGATTGCCGCCTTGGTAAGTTGCATCTACGCATGGTTCAAGGGAATACCTTTTACCGGTTTTCATGGAAGCTGGGGCAATTGGTATCCGAACGCCTTTCCGGACATTACCATATTGTCAAATTGGTTTTGAGTAACCGGCAACTAGCTTAACATAAATAGATTGAATTGTGTGTGTGTTTATATAAAAAAGAAGGCCGCTCTGTCACAGAGGGGCCTTTCTTCTAAGGTTAACAAATTTATGAGTAAAAACCACTAATGAATCAAGTCATAATATGTACGCTGCAAGCGTAAATACAAGCCTATTCAGCAGTGTACGGGTACAAATGTACAAAAGTTTTTACAAAATGAAAATCTCTTGTTGACTATTTCGTCCCGTTTATAATTTTTAAGGCTGTGGCAGCTAAATCATCCTGTGTCACAGCTTTTTTCTCTTTACCAAAATACATATCTGATTCTTTATTGATAGGCACCAGATGAATGTGCGCATGCGGCACCTCCAGGCCAATTACTGTCAGACCGACACGTTTACATGGGATAGCCTTCTCAATGCTACGTGCCACCTTTTTAGCAAAAATGATCATACGCGCCAATCGGTCGTCGTCAAGATCAAAGATATAATTTACTTCCATTTTAGGAATCACCAGCGTGTGGCCTTCTGCCAACGGATTGATGTCCAGAAAGGCGAAGAACTCTTCGTCTTCCGCTACTTTGTGGCAGGGAATCTCACCCGCCACAATTCTACTGAATAGGGTTGCCATCGTTGTGTTATTTTTAAATAGATATATCCATAATTTCAAAACTCATCATTCCGGAAGGCACTTTAATCTCAGCCACTTCACCTACCCGTTTACCCATCAAACCTTGGGCTATCGGTGTACTGACGGCAATCTTATTTTCCTTCAAGTTCGCTTCTGAATCCGACACAAGCGTATAGGTCATCGCTATATTGTTCTTTGTGTTACGAATCTTTACTTTGTTCAGTATCTGAACGACATCTGTACGTACACGCGACTCGTCAATCAAACGAGCATTAGACAACAGCCCTTTCAATTGAGAAAGCTTTGCTTCCATAATACCTTGAGCCTCTTTTGCGGCATCATATTCTGCGTTTTCGGACAAGTCGCCTTTGTCCCTTGCTTCAGCAATCTGAGCTGAGATTTCCGGACGTTTTACGGCCTCTAAATAATTGATTTCCGATAAAAGCTTATTGTAACCGTCCTCGGTCATATAACTAATAGCCATACTAAACCCTCCTTATTCGTTATTAAAAAAAATTGTTGAATTGTATAATAAAAAAAGAATCCCGACCAATCCATGGACGGAACTCCTTCTGCTTGATATTTTCGTTTACTTGGCAAATGTAAGCATTCTTTTCAGAACGGACAAGTGCCGACAAGTGCTTTAAAACATAAAAAACTGAATATTAAGCTACAAGCTTAAAGTACGGCTTTGACGTCTGCTTCCAATTGTTTTATATTTTCAATGCGTTTCACCAGATTGCCGCTTCTATCAAGCAGGAAAATAGCTGGTAATTGCTTTACATTATATAAGGCCGCATTGGGCGAATAAACTGTTTGCGGATCGCGTACGCAAGTCCAAGGCAGATTAGAAGCAGCGTTTCGCCAAAAGTGGAGATCTCCATCCAAAGAAATTTGATAAATATCCAAACCAACGTCATGATATTTTGTGTACAAGCTGCCAAACTCCATATTCAGAGAGGGAGACCATTCGGCTTGATAGGCTGTAAAGTTAATCAGCACAACCTGACCGGAAGCAACATCCGAAAGCTTCACCTTCTCACCCTTTACGTTCGGCAATTCTACATCCAAAAAGCTGACTTCATTCGTCTTCACATCTTGAAAATCGACCGAACGCTGTCCACGGATCACTTTCAAGGATTGTAAAGCAAGGTTATATAGATGCTTAGTACGAGGGCTTTCGGGATAGTAATGGTCGAAACTAGTAGCTACCGCACCGTAGGCTTTCGAATCAGTCTTGTCATAAAGATCGAAAAACAGCAGACCGTCAATCTGCTGAAACAATGCATAGTAAGCAGCTGCAGACATCGGAACGGTATAGATATATTTACGCGCTACATCCTTATATGCTTCGGCAGCAGCCAGCACCTTGTCACGATAAGTCGTATCGGAAATCTGCTTTCCGTCGTATTCTTTCCGCAGTTTTTTTAGTTCCTGATTAGCATCCAACTGAGCCAGCGTAATATTCTTAATTGCCTTACAATTCTCAGAACCTTCAACCGTATATGAAGTTGCGAACGTACCGGCGTCTGCGACAAACGAAATCGTTTCCGTAGAGTCAATCGAGAAGTTAATCAGTTGATTGTTCAGCCTTAGACGATAAAACTCAGGATAAGCCGGACGCGACTTAGTAAACTTAAACTTACCCGCAGCCGTCAGCTTGACCGAATCCATCATCGTAATGGATGATACACCGACATTCTCCAAGTACATCACATGGTTATCCGCTCCGGACACTACGCCCTTCACAGTAAAATCAGTATTGTTTGTACATGCAGTGAATAAAAGCAACATCAAACTGAATGCAGCTAATAAAGTGGTTGTTATTTGTTTCATTTCTTTCTTTAATCTATATTTACGGTGCAAATATACTTTATTTTACAATCGCATCACCATGATTAGGCAAATCTTCCAATGTTTTTTTGCAAAAAAGTGATCTTGAGATGTTATTTATTTTCATTTCCATACATTTACAGGTAAAGTTTGATTACATTTGCAGCAATTTTAAGATAGAAAAATAAGAAAAAGATTATGCTTAATCCAATTAACAAGACGATCGAATTAGGTGATGGAAGAACCATTACCATCGAGACAGGGAAATTGGCAAAACAGGCAGACGGAGCAGTTACTGTCCGTATGGGCAACACTGTGTTGCTAGCTACTGTTTGTGCTGCCAAAGATGCAAATCCCGGTGTTGACTTTATGCCGCTGCAGGTAGAATACAAAGAAAAGTTCTCTGCGTTCGGCCGCTTTCCCGGAGGTTTCACCAAAAGAGAAGGTAAGGCTTCCGATTATGAAGTACTGACTTCACGTTTGGTAGACCGTGCGCTCCGTCCCCTTTTCCCGGACAATTATCATGCAGAAGTATTTGTAAACATTATATTGTTCTCCGCAGATGGAGAAGATATGCCGGACGCATTAGCCGGACTGGCTGCATCTGCGGCCTTGGCTGTTTCTGATATTCCTTTCAACGGACCTATTTCCGAAGTACGTGTGGCACGTATTAATGGTAATTTTGTTGTAAATCCCACCTTTAGCCAATTGGCAGAAGCCGATATCGACATTATGGTAGCCGCTACACTGGACAACATCATGATGGTGGAAGGTGAAATGAGCGAAGTACAGGAAGAAGACATGCTGGAAGCTATCAAAGTGGCTCATGAAGCCATCAAGATACAATGCCAAGCACAACTCGACCTGAGCGCCGAATGCGGTAAAATGGTTAAACGCGAATACTGTCACGAAGAAAACGACGAAGAGCTACGCAAAGACATACACGACAAGTGCTATGCCAAAGCTTACGCCATCGCCACTTCGGGCACAGGCAAGCAAGAACGTACGGATGCTTTCCAAGCAATCGTCGACGAATACAGAGCTTCTCTGTCAGACGAAGAGCTAGCTGCAAAGGCTGAAATGATCGTTCGCTATTACCACGATGTGGAAAAAGAAGCCATGCGCCGTGCCATCCTGGACGAAGGCAAACGTCTGGACGGTCGTAAGACAACTGAAATTCGCCCTATCTGGTCAGAAGTAGACTGCTTGCCGGGACCTCACGGTTCGGCTATCTTTACACGTGGCGAGACACAAGCGCTGGCTACAGTTACATTAGGTACAAAATCGGACGAGAAAATGATCGACGACGTGCTCAACCACGGCAAAGAACGTTTCCTTTTACATTATAATTTCCCTCCTTTCTCTACTGGAGAAGCGAAGGCTTCACGTGGCATTGGACGCCGCGAAATTGGTCATGGCAACTTGGCTCACCGCGCTCTAAAACGCATGATTCCGGAAGACTATCCATACGTAGTACGCGTAATCTCGGATATTCTGGAATCGAACGGCTCTTCTTCTATGGCTACCGTATGCGCAGGCACATTGGCTTTGATGGATGCCGGCGTAGCAATTAAAAAACCAGTATCAGGTATTGCTATGGGTTTGATCTCTGAAAATAAGGGAACAAACTATGCTATCCTTTCAGACATTCTGGGTGACGAAGATCACTTAGGTGATATGGACTTCAAGGTGACCGGCACAAAAGACGGTATCACAGCTACACAGATGGACATCAAAGTCGACGGACTCTCTTTTGAAATACTTCAGAATGCACTTGCTCAAGCAAAAGCCGGACGTATGCACATTCTGGGCAAGCTTAATGAGACACTAGCCGCACCTCGTGCCGACCTGAAACCGCATGCTCCGCGCATTGAGACGTTGACGATTGGTAAAGAATTCATCGGTGCCATCATCGGCCCGGGTGGAAAAATCATCCAAGGCATTCAGGAAAAGACAGGTGCCATCATCACAATCGAAGAGGTTGACGGTATGGGACGCATCGAAATATCAGGTACTAGCAAAGCAATCATTGACGCAGCCATCCGCTCAATCAAAGGCATCGTAGCGGTTCCTGAAGTAGGCGAAGTATATCAAGGTAAGATTTCATCCGTGATGCCTTACGGCGCATTTGTGGAATTCATGCCAGGTAAAGACGGCCTGCTCCATATCTCTGAAATCGACTGGAAGCGCCTAGAAACAGTAGAGCAAGCCGGTCTGAAAGAAGGCGATATGATCGAAGTAAAACTGGTTGACGTAGACGCCAAAACAGGCAAGTTCAAACTTTCCCGCAAGGTATTACTGCCGAAACCGGAAGGTTATGAAGAACGTCCTCCCCGCGAAGATCGTGGCCCGCGCCCCGAACGCAGTGGCGACAGAGGTGACCGTGCTCCACGCTCAGATCGTGGCGACCGTGGTGACCGTGGTCCGCGCTACTAACGAAACAAGCAAAATAATTATACAAAACGAGCTGTTTCCTTTCAAAAGGAAGCAGCTCGTTTTTTTATCCACACAAACGCCACAACGTCCAAGACAATTATATTTTGAAGTTGAAAAAGGTCGGCAGCGAATAAAAGAATCTTGTAATACATTCGTCCGAACGGTTAGTACTTTCTATACTAATATTTAGATCAAAGCATTGCTATAATTATACTTTTGAGCTAGCTGGAAATCAATTTTGAGCTAGCTCAAAAACAATTATTAGCATGGTTAAAATCAATTTTGAGCTGGCTCAAAAGCATAATAGTATATAAGAAAAGGAGTAAGACATCCTCTCTTTTTCATTAATATACTGCTTGTTAGAGCTAATACGTCTGCATGCTATACAACTGTTGGCTACTCTTGTCGAAAAAGTACACATTCGATACGCTTTTTTGAAATCCAAAGAGATGTCGGTAGTGAGTAGTAGCTTCCAGCCGTTGCTCTTGCCGTTATATCTCCCCATTCCGCCATGAAGCGAGAAGTCAAGCACGAATTGGCTACGAAATAAAATCGGGAGCAACATACTCTTCCGACTATTTCAAAGGTATCAGCGTCCACTGGTTGTCTGCCGCCTGCAACAATAATCACAGAGTTTTCAATTCCGAGGCGTTTGATGTTAAACAC
>JAVVRI010000087.1:0-13012 GCA_036654795.1 Tannerellaceae bacterium | reverse complement strand
GGTAATACCGATGGTTTGAATAAGGAGGTGCTCGTAAAGCACCTCCTTATTTCACGTTTCACCGTAATCTGCAGTTCGTCATGATGTTATGTCTGTGAAAGGAGATTCGGATATTTCTTTTTCTTCCGAATAGGGATACTATATGGCTAAATTCCGAAGCTCATCCACCGGGAAAATCGGCTGACCCATAAAAAGTGTGACTCGGGAGGGATTCAAACCCTCGACCTTCAGAACCGGAATCTGACGCTCTATTCACTAAGCTACCAAGCCAATTATTTGGCAAAAGTAGGTAAAATCTCTCAGTAAAACAAATTGTAGGCAGAAAGACTTTTATTTATCTTGCTTTTTCCTACCAACAGACAATAGTTGTGATATTTTGCATAGGAAGAATGCTGTTATCATTGCATTTTGCAAATAAACTAACGGGCTGATTGCTTTTTTGACATTAATCATTATCTTTGCCCTGCAAATTTAATATACATAAAAGTACAATTAGCATATGAGTTATCTTATTAAACCGGCGGGCTACAAGGCTTTACTTAATCTAGCCCAGACAGAGATGGGAATTAAAAAGATTAAGGATTTTTTCCAGCAGAACCTCTCTTCCGAACTGCGCCTGCGCCGTGTCACTGCGCCGCTGTTCGTTCTGAAAGGAATGGGTATCAACGACGACTTGAACGGCACCGAACGGGCTGTCAGCTTCCCTATCAAAGACCTGAACGATGCAAAGGCTGAAATAGTGCATTCGCTGGCTAAATGGAAACGGCTAACGCTGGCGGACTATGAAATAGAATCGGGCTATGGCATCTATACCGACATGAACGCTATTCGCTCGGACGAAGAGTTGGGCAACCTGCACTCCCTCTACGTAGACCAGTGGGACTGGGAGCGCGTAATGAGTCGGGAAGAACGGACAGTAGACTTCCTTAAAGAGGTTGTTCGCCGTATTTATGCCGCCATGGTGCGAACAGAATACCTGGTGTACGAGATGTTCCCTGAAATAAAGCCACTCCTGCCGCAAAGCATCTACTTTATCCATTCCGAAGATTTGTTACAAAAGTATCCGGGCTTCACGCCGAAAGAACGCGAGGACGCAATCACCAAAGAGTATGGTGCCGTATTCATCATCGGCATCGGCTGCCAGCTAAGTAATGGCGAAAAGCATGACGGACGCGCTCCGGACTACGACGACTGGTCTACAGTAGCAGAAAACGGACAGACCGGCCTAAACGGCGACTTACTGGTATGGGACGATCTGCTAAGTCGTGCAATGGAACTATCATCAATGGGTATCCGCGTAGATAAAGAAGCCTTGTTGCGTCAGTTAAAAATGAGCCATGCAGAAGAAAAGAAAGAACTCTATTTCCACAAACGCCTGCTCAACAATGAGCTTCCATTAAGTATTGGCGGAGGTATAGGGCAAAGCCGCCTCTGTATGTTCTATCTGCGCAAGGCGCACATTGGCGAAATACAAGCCAGCATATGGCCGGAAGAGATGCGCCATGAAGCCCAAACCGCCGGTATGCACCTAATTTAGATGGAGGGGATAATGGATGTAAAGATAGAAAATAGTTGGAAAGAACAGTTGGCAACCCAGTTTGAACAACCCTACTTCAATCAGTTGATTGCGTTTGTCAAGCAAGAATACAAAACCGGAGCCGTGTATCCTCCCGGTCCGGCTATCTTCAACGCCTTTGCCCACTGTCCATTCGACAAAGTAAAGGTGGTCATTCTCGGGCAAGATCCTTACCACGAACCGGGGCAGGCGCACGGGCTGTGCTTCTCCGTACAGGAAGGCACCCCCTTTCCTCCATCGCTGATAAACATATTTAAGGAGATAGAATCAGATCTTGGCAAGCCGATGCCCAAGGATGGGGCTCTGTTTCGCTGGGCAGATCAGGGAGTGTTGTTGCTCAACGCCACGCTGACCGTACGCGCCCATCAGGCCGGTTCCCATCAGAACAAGGGTTGGGAAACCTTTACGGACGCCGTAATCCACCGCTTGGCAGAACAGCGTGAACATATCGTTTACATCCTCTGGGGGGCTTACGCACAACGGAAAGGAGCTTTTATCGACACGTCACGCAACTTGGTACTCAAGTCGGCGCATCCTTCGCCGCTTTCATCCTATCGAGGCTTCTTCGGGAACAAACATTTCAGTCGTGCAAACGATTATCTCATAGCCTGCGGGCAGACCCCTATTGAATGGTAATGAATGATAAAACCGGAACCTAGTTTCCGGTTTTCTTGTTTTAGCGTCCTTCGTTGTACCACCTCTGTCCGTCGCGGTAGTTACTACTCTGGTTATACTTCAGGTCTTTCAGCAAGGAAGAGCTAACGGCAATAGAGAACGAATAGGATTTATAAGGCCCTACCGGAATAAAGTTTGCCGACATCTGGAAGCAGTGCATGTCACGAGTGATGTTACACGTCATATAGGTAATCTTCTTCGCGTCAAAATCATACGTAGCACTAAAGTTCAGACGCCAATTCTTCGTAGGCTGGATGTTTCCATTAAAGGAAAGGGAGTTCGTGATCTTATAGTCATACTCCATCTTCGACGGGTTGAATTTGCCGTAACCCAAACGCATACTGTAGTTGAACGAAAGGCTCCATGGCACTTTGGTAATCATGTAGCCATCTGCATCCCACTCTGACGTTTCCTTCTTGGCGCCACGCAGGCGTCCTCCCTTTTCTTCGGGGACGGTAGCGTCGTCAGGGTTCGTGTTCTCCGGGTCAAGCGGATTAGTACCGTCGGCCGACTTCTTTTTCTCGCCTTCTTTATCTTCTTTCGGAGCAAAAAGCTTCTTGAATGTCTCGTTGTTAAAGGTATAAGAGAAGCTGGTACCAGTCGATTTCAGACGGCCGATGCCTTTACCGTCATTCCAGCGTAACACATTCCGGCGATAAACGTTATTGGTTTCTGCGTTATAACCATAGGTATAGGTGTCGAAAACACCGGTCAAGTTCAACGTATAACTCTTTGAGAACTTGATGCGCAGCCCTACGTTCAAGTCACTCCATTGGAAAGAATCCGCCGCCATGTTGTAACTCATCCCCAGCGAAAGTTTATCAATCAAGCTAATCTTGCGGAAACCGGAAGAGTCCCGGTCGCTCCGTATCTTCATTTCAAGGTTATTATCCAAGTTGAAACTCACATTGCCCTGCTTCCCGGTGGACGGGACACCAAACAACTGGTGCTGAAAAGGGGAATAGGTAATATGTCGCTCCTCGCCATACTGATCGGTATAGCCAAAGTCTTTAAAAAAGCCATAGCTAGGGTCGCCAAAGTCCGGCGCTGCGCTAAAACTAACCGAAGGATCTACACGGTGGCGAATCATCTGTATCTTATCGCCTAGAATCGGCAGCGGTTTATAGAAACCATACATAGTGGTAGAGGCTGAAATCGAGGCACTATAGTTGAATACGCGATAGAAGCCATAGGTCGTATCGGCAGCCACCATATTCTGCTTTTGCAGGTCGTAACGCTGATCTATTTTATTCGTGTACCAGCGCTCAACATAGTTGAACGAAGGAGAGATGTTCACATACTTCAGCAACTGGAAAGTGGCGCTAACGGGAATGGTATGCTGCATAGCGTTCTTCCAGTCTTTAATCAAGCTGGCGTTCTTTAACTTGTAGTCCTTTGTGTCGATACTATTACGCAAGTATCCGGTGTAACTCATCGAGATCTTTTCGTACCAACGCTCGTTTCCAATCGCCTTTTTACGCTTGAACGGGTAGATGCGGCTCATGGTAATGGAGATATCAGGGAAGGTGACGGAGATCATGGAGTCCTGCGAACGCTGGTTCACATTCATCGTAGCTGAAAGGCTGAAAGGGCTGTTCGGAAAACGCTGCGTGATGTTCACACTGGAGCTCTTCGTGTTTTGAGTAGCTGCTGTCCCGTAACCGATGCCGTTATTCATCTGGTTACGATCATAACTACCGGTCGAGAAGTTTACACTCGCTGAGAAGGTGCGAAAAGGGTTTGCCTTCGGGTCTTGAGAGTGCGTCCAGTTGATTTTAAAGTCCTTTGCCAAACTATAATCGGGCAATCCCTTATCACCCATACGTGTCACCATATAACCGGCATTAAAACTGCCGGAGAATTTATAACGCTTCTTATAAGAGGAGCGGGCGGCCAGTCCCCAAGAGCCTTTAGTATAGATCTCACCCGTAACAGCCAGGTCGATATAGTCACTCAACGCAAAGTAATACCCTCCGTCACGCAAGAAGAATCCGCGCGTATTCTCATCTCCAAACGTAGGCATGATGATACCGGAGGAATAGGAGGAAGAAAAAGGGAAAAAGCAAAACGGCAAGCCAATCGGATAAAGCGGCACGTCCTCAATAACGAGGTAGACCGGACCGGTAACAATATTCTTCTGCGGCCGTACCTTGGCCTTTGTCATCTGGATATAGAAGTGGGGATGGTCGTGCTCATCGCAGGTGGTGTATTGTCCGTCCACCATGTTCATCACGTTGTCTGTCATTTTTTTAGTACGAGAGGAGGTTACGTACCCTTCGCCTTGCTGGGTGATCACATCCGTGATGTACCCCTTTTTTGTTCCAAAGTTATAACGCATCGTCTTCGATTCATACTCCTGCTCACCTTCCTTAAAAAGCGGGAAACCGAACTCTTCTCCAACCGAGTCGAGACCAAACTTGGCAAACACCAAGCTGCTGTCCATATTCATTTCAATATTCTCAGCTTGTAGCTGAATCTGTTGATACTTCACGTCACCTTCACCAAAGAGGTAAGCCCAGTTACCGGCTGTCATAACGATCGAATCGACAGCCTGATAGGTCACCGGAGCATCGAGAGCATTCTTCTTGCGGGGCACCGTATCCATCCGAGCCAAACTATCGGCAGGCAAGGGCTTACCAGTGGCCGACAAGGTGCTATCCATCGGAGCAACCACCTTCTGTGCGTGCACCAACAGACCCTCCGTCAGGAATACAATTAGGAAAAGTAGAACTCTATATTTCATTCGCTTGACAGTTCACAATATGATAGCTACGGACAAATACCCGTCCACTATACAGTTACAGCTTGCAAATGTATAACAAAATACTGATGAGCATCGCTTTTATTCCCCTAAAAAGAGTTTACACCAGTATTCGAACTTCGCTACCGTTTCCTCTCCGTAGCGTACAAGTCCTTGTTTTACTTTGTCAACCGACTTTTCCTTCTGCAATTTAGTCTTGCTATAGAACTTGTCGGCGAAGCAGATCAGTTGCTCTTCCAACGACACGGGCTGCATGTCGCGATGGGGTACCGGCAGGTTGCGTTCCTCAATCATGGCAAGGGAGATACCCGTTCCGGTATGGCGCTCGCACACCAGCGCATGGCGCGGATAACCCTCCTTACGCATCAGTTCCGCACCCAGATAACCATGGCAGATATAAGGAGCAGTGCCATGACAGTCTATTTCCGGCGCGTCGCAACAATAAATGCCAATATCATGCAGCAGAGCTGCCTCTTCTATAAAACAGGTATCCAGCTCCATTTCGGGGTGTAGGGCAGCTAGCTCTAGCGCCTTGTCGGCTACGCGCCGGCTATGGGTAACAAGTATCCGATAGGCTTCGGAGTCTGTCGGATAATATTTTGCGATCAGTTCTATTGCGTTCATACTTTGATATGTCTTTGAATCTCGGTTACTTTTAACTATGCAAAAGTAGACAAAGATCAGAACATTTGCTATTTTTGCACCCATGATACACAGTAAAATAGTCATGAAATCAGTATTTACCTTTTTGCTATGCCTTTTGCCCCTTCTCCTAGGTGTCGATGCGCAAGCAGTATCCAGACACAAAGCGCCTCTAAAATTGGGGGCAGAGCGAATGGATGTTATCGTTCGTTTGTTGAAAGACAAGCGTGTCGGTCTGGTAGTCAATCAAACGTCTATTCTAGAAAGTACACAAACGCACCTGCTGGATGCTCTGCTGGCGGAGGGTGTATCCATTAAAAAAGTATTTGCTCCCGAACATGGTTTTCGGGGAACGGCCGATGCCGGCGAAGCGGTAAGCGATAGCCGAGACATCAAAACCGGCGTCCCCATCATCTCCATCTACGGAAAAAACAAGAAACCTTCTGCCGAGCAGTTGGCAGACCTTGATGTGGTTGTATTCGACATTCAAGACGTAGGGGCTCGCTTCTATACCTATATTAGCACTATGCACTACGTAATGGAGGCCTGTGCGGAAAACCGTAAAGAGTTTATCGTGCTCGATCGTCCCAACCCCAACGATTTCGTGGACGGCCCGATGCGCAGAAAAGGATTCGAATCGTTTGTCGGTGTAGACCCGCTGCCGCTGCTTCATGGATTAACGGTGGGCGAACTGGCTTGGATGATCAATAACGAGGGATGGCTGAAGAGTACGCCGGATAGTTGCAAACTAAAAGTCGTAAAGATGGAAAATTGGCGCCACGGCGACCCCTATTTCCTGCCCGTCAAACCCTCACCCAACCTGCCGAACGACCAGTCCATACGGCTTTATCCTTCGCTCTGCTTCTTTGAAGCGACCAACGTCAGCGTTGGACGAGGCACCTATTTTCCCTTCCAAGTCATTGGCTTCCCGGATAAAAAATACGGTTCGTTCAGCTTTACGCCCTGTTCTTTGCCGGGCTTCGACAGCAACCCGTTGCAGAAAGACAAAGAATGTTTCGGCATCGACCTCCGCGAGTATCCATTCGAAGGGGGACTTTCGCTGCGCTTCTTTCTCAGTTTCTACAATAAGGCAGGCAAAGATCAGGCCTTCTTCTTCTCACGCCCCACATGGTTCGACCTGCTCTCCGGCGGCAAAGAACTGCGTTTCCAAATCATACGTGGGCTAACTGAGAATGAGATCCGCGCTACATGGCAACCGGAATTAAAGAAATACAAGGAAATACGCAAAAAGTATCTCCTCTACCCCGACTACCCTTCTGCAGGAAAAAAACCAGAAAAGAAATAATAAAAATAGCTCGTTAGCCAAGAACATTCGCTAACGAGCTGTTTTTTTCATACAACTACTCTGCTGTCGTTTCTACTACTTACATACGTATGTATTAAATTAATATGGATACTGGTGCTTCTCGTCGGCCGGAAAAAACTTATGCTCCGTATAATACCAACAGTTATAATACACTTCGGGGAAGAAGGTATCGGCATCCTCGTAAGTATGGTGCACACGGGTAATGTACATCTTGTCGGCTGTTTCGAGCGCCTGTTTGTATATCATGGCGCCACCAATCATAAAGATTTCATCTTCCTTTTCGCAAATATCCAACGCGTCGTGCATGGATTCGCAAGCAAAGCAATCCACGAAACCAGCTTCCGGCATACTGGTAAGGATCACATTTTTACGGTTAGGCAAGGCACCTTTTGGCAGAGACTCGAATGTTTTACGCCCCATCACGACTGCATGGCCGGTCGTTAGGCCTTTAAAGCGTTTCATATCGAAAGGCAAATGCCACAACAACTGCTGATTCTTTCCGATCGCATTGTTATCCGCAATTGCAGCTATAATTGAAATAGTACTCATCTGCTTAACATTTAGTATAATTATGATAATCTGTATCTATCAGTTAGTCCTTTCAGACGGCCACATCGCCCTTAATGTGTGGATGCGGATCGTATCCGATCAGTGAAAAGTCGTCGTACGTAAAGTCGAAGATGCTTTTTACGTCCGGATTGATAATCATTTGGGGAAGCGGGCGCGGTTCGCGGCTTAGCTGCAACCGTACTTGCTCCAAATGGTTGTTGTATATGTGAGCATCACCAAGGGTATGCACAAAATCGCCCACCCTAAGCCCGGTTACCTGTGCCATCATTTGTAATAACAAAGCGTAGGAAGCAATATTAAACGGGACGCCCAAAAAAATGTCTGCGCTCCGCTGATAAAGCTGAAGGCTCAGGCGGTTATTGGCAACGTAGAACTGAAAAAAGGCATGACAAGGGGGCAGTTTCATCTCGTTCACCTCCGCCACGTTCCAAGCATTGACGATGATACGGCGCGAATCCGGATTGTGTCGGATCGCCTCAACGGCTTCGCTAATCTGATCGATGCTTCC
The DNA here is from genome assembly GCA_036654795.1 of Tannerellaceae bacterium. GTDB lineage: Bacteria > Bacteroidota > Bacteroidia > Bacteroidales > Tannerellaceae > JAVVRI01. The sequence goes on along the minus strand of JAVVRI010000087.1, from coordinate 4,953 downwards.
CCCTTTGTAGTCTGGCCAAGAGCGCCATTGATGGCCATAGACAGGACCTAGCTCTCCGCTCTCATCCGCCCATTCGTTCCAGATACGTACGCCATGATCCTGTAGGTACTTCACGTTCGTATCCCCTTTAAGAAACCACAACAATTCGTATATAATGGATTTGAGATGCAGCTTCTTAGTCGTCAGCAGAGGGAAGCCCTCCTCCATATTAAACCGCATCTGATGACCAAACACACTGCGTGTGCCTGTACCAGTCCGATCCTCTTTTATTACCCCCTCGGCAAGTACGCGATCGAGCAGTGCTAAATATTGTTTCATATCCCCTATCTTATATATAGCCGCAAATGTACGAAAGGGATTTGTATAATGCAAGCAGAGAAAACTTAAATCCGGGCAACCGCCCCAAGTTTCCCCCCAGTCTTTTCCCCCTCACTCCTTACAGACCAGAAAGCCCTTTTAGCAGCACGAACTGCATACAGACCAAACAGCAACGTAGCAAACAATTGCTTTCCCATGAAACATCTCCATAAAACCCGCTACAGTTTCAGCAATAAATATTTAGATGAAACTTTAGTTTCGTACCGATGAAACTTTTGTTTCACCGCATTGAAACTTTTGTTTCATCACCATGAAACTTATTTAGGTAGGCGTGGACTTCGACAAGCCCACCCGCAACTTGGGGCGCTGGCTGATTGGATAAGAAGCAATAGCGCGGGGATGTATATAGAAAACGCGGATTAAATCATGTTTAAAATCTAATCACTTATATCCAAATTATTCAAAAGCTATGGTATCTTTGCATCGTAAGATATATCAACTTAAATTAAATCATTATGAACAAACTGTGTATGGCTGTGATGGCCGTGTGTATGCTGCTTTCGTGCGGTGAAAAGGGTGAAAAGAAGGAAGAGGCTACTCTTTCCGGTTTAATGAAGTCCGACTTCGTCTCTACAGTAGAAGGAAAGGAGACGGCGCTTTATATATTGAAGAATAAGAACGGTGCCGAAGCATGCATAACGAACTATGGCGGCCGTCTGGTATCCGTTATGGTGCCGGACAGGGAAGGGAAGATGACGGACGTAGTGCTGGGATACGACAAGATAGCCGACTATCTGGCTTCTGATGGTAACTTCGGCGCTTTGATAGGGCGCTACGGTAACCGCATTGCGCAAGGAAAATTCACATTGGACAGCGTGGAATACGAATTGCCACACAACGACAACGGCCATTGCCTGCACGGAGGACCAGCCGGTTACCACGCCCAAATGTGGGATGCCAAGCAGTTGAACGACCAGACGCTGGAACTCACCTATCTTTCAAAGGATGGAGAAGCCGGATTCCCCGGTAACTTGAACATCAAGGTAACCTACACCTTGACTGACGACAATGCCGTAGACATCCGGTATGACGCAACAACAGACAAGCCAACCGTAGTCAACCTGACCAACCATAGCTATTTCAACCTCTCCGGCAAACCCGGATCGCAAGTATTGGATCAGCTTGTGATGATCAATGCCGACACGTACACCCCGGTAGACAGTCTGCTAATTCCTACGGCAGCCATAGACTCCGTAGCGGGAACACCACTCGACCTGCGCCAGCTGGTAGCCCTTGGTGCACATATTGACGAACCATTCGACCAACTAATAAAGGGACATGGCTACGACCACAACTGGGTGCTCAACGCAAAAGGCGACATCAACCAGCTTGCCGCTAAGGCCAATTGCCCGTCAAACGGAATTACGCTGGAGGTTTACACCAACGAACCGGGCATCCAACTCTACACCGGCAACTTTCTGAGCGGAGCAAACAAAGGGAAGCAAGGTACAATATATCCGCATCGTGGCGCCTTCTGCCTTGAAACGCAACATTATCCGGATACGCCCAACCATCCTACGTTCCCAACAACCGTATTACGCCCAGGAGAACAATATATGAGTCATTGTATCTATAAGTTTACCGTAGAATAAGCTACATTTGTTACTTTTCATTACCTTTGCACTTATCGGGTAAAGAATAATCGTCCATTTCTGTATTTGGACAGTTTCTATTATCCGGTTAGGTTAGAAAAGCGTTTAAGATATTATCTTTGGAACTGGAAATCGCCAAGTTAAAAGTCGAGCAAAGATAATAGGCAATAAGCGCTCACATCTTGTTATATGTACAATTCTGTATTATATAATAAGGCGTGGGGGGCTGTTGTTTATTATTTGTTCGATGGGTGTTTGGCGATACCTCAGTTCTGGATAGTAAATTAGCAGTACCCACGCTTTTAAAATTATTCAAACGCCGGATATAGGGGGACAGAAGGCATAGTATGGATATGTATGATATTAACAGACAAACAAAGGATAGCAATCTGCTGTGTACTATTGGACATTGCTAAAAGTTGTCACTGCACGGCATCTCTTTCCAATTCGCCACGCTTCGACACACTAAGAGAACTGACAGAGATAGCACCTGCCGATTTTGCTGCCGCCACTCAGGTCTCAGTTATAGCCAGCTTGGCTGTACTAAAAGAGATACATTATAAATTAAAGATGGTATTAGGGCTGTTGGTCTGCGAATACATCTCTAATAGTTCGATTACCGCTGTGGAAAGCCACATCACCTTCGATGTGCTGATGAGCGCCATCGATTGGAAGATATCCTTTTCCGAGATGATGGCGATCAGCAAAACACACTAACCCAAGCTACATTAACCACCTAACAAGACCGACAGACGACGCCCCGCCCCTCCTTCTTAGAACAAGTTATAATTCGTACGTAACACCTTAAACTCTGTCCGCCGATTGATCTGGTCGGCAGTCTCCTGCTGTTCCGGCGGAAGAGCAATAATAAAGGCTTCGGTCAGCACATCCCCTTCTTTGAGAAAGTCGAACTGCTTCACCAACTTCTTGTTAATCACTTTTGGCATGCTTTCGCCATATCCTTTAGCTTCGAGGCGTGCCTGGTCTATGCCTCCGACAATCAGATAATCCACTACGGATTGAGCACGGCGCTGAGCCAGACGCTCGTTGTACTGATCCGTCCCTTTACGGTCGGTATGAGCACCCAGCTCGATGGTTACATTCGGGTTGTCGTTGAGCATTTTGATCATTTCGTCCAGTGCTTTCTTCGATTCGGGGCGAAGAGTAGCCTTGTCGAAGTCGTAAAAGATATTGTCAATCACCACAGGCTTACTAATCGGGGAAAGGAAGAAGTCCACGATATAGGTTTCATTCTTCTCGTCAGGACTAGTGGTCAGCTCGAAGTTCTGGTTTAGGAAGCCGCGCGCACTGGCCATCATGACGTAACGTATATCACGCTCCAGCTCCACTTTGTACGTACCATCCTTCTTGGCCAACACCTTCTCGTTGAGGCCATCCTTACCCACAATACGAATTACGGCATCCTCTATTGGATACTCGTCCACATCATTCACAATTCCTTCAATAAAGATCGTGATAGTAGGCATTTCGAAGGAATAGAGATGATCGCTGCCACGCGCATCGTTGCGGTTGGAACAAAAGAAGCCACTCTCCTTCTTGCCGGCAAAGGTAATGCCGAAATCGTCACCCATCGAATTGATCGGAGCCCCCATATTCTCCACCTTCCAGCTACCAGTGCTGTCCATTCGGGCACAGAAAAGATCCAATCCACCCATTCCCGGATGTCCGTTCGATGCAAAATAAAGCGTAACGGAGTCGCGGGCATAAGGAAACATCTCGTCACCGGCCGTGTTGATAACGTCCCCCATATTCTCCATCGGGCCAAAGTCATTTCCCATCACCCGGCTACGAAAAAGGTCTTTTCCACCATATCCGCCCACAGCATCCGACACATAGTAAAGATACTTACCGTCCGGCGAGATGGAGGGATGCCCCAATACCGTCACAGAGTCTTTCACAATAGGAACACGCGTACCTTTGCCCCACTTGGCACTACTACGAGCTGAAAGATAGATTTCGGAAGTACGCGCCCCCTCTGCATTCTGCGAGCAATAGGTGTAATACATCGAGTTACCGTCTGAAGAGAAAGAGGGAGTACCTTCGTCGAACTCGGTATTTACTTCATCCTCTATCTCTTCGGGATTCAGCCAAGCGCCCTTCTCGTCCTGTTTTACCAGAAAGAAATTATTATTATTCAGTCCCGTAATGGCGCTAATCTTGGCCTCCTTATCCTTACTTCGGGAGGAAGTAAAATAGAGTTGGTCGTATTTATCACCAAAGAGCATGGGGCTGAATTCGCTACGACGGGAGTTGAACTTCTCCATGCGGCGAACAGCGTAACGGGTGGGGTTCTGTCGCCAAGCAGGTGCTTTCTGAGATCCTTCGATGCCGTTTTTCGCCAGTTGGCTGGAGGCGTTCACTAAGAGGAAGTCGCTGTAATGCTTTACGGCGTCAGCATATTTGCCACTTTTCTGGAGCATCTGCCCCATGCGCAGACTTACGGTGCTATCCGGATAGTCATAGCGAAGGGCGTTCATGTAAGCGCTGATAGCACGCGGTGTGTTATTGATCAGTCGGTTACAATCCGCCATGCGGTAGGCGACGTACCCGCGCAAGTCTCGTTTGGTAGGAGACGTCTTGGTGTAAACCTTTCGGTATATGGCGGCAGCTTCAAAGTATTCGCCAATACGCTGTTTCTCCTCCGCATCGCTCAACTTGGCAGATTTGCAGGAATAGAAGCTCGAAGCCACCAATAAAAGGAATACAAAAGGAGTAAAATATGCTTTCATCTCGTTCACAGTCATCTTGTTCACAGTCTTTCTTCTAAATATAACGAAACAAGCAGAATCTTATTGTCCTCAATAGAAAGAAACGACCAGTGGCTTTTTGAAAAGATCCTATAGCCACCTCCCTATATTCCTATCCGCCTTGCTGAACTCCACACCTACTTTCACCACTTCCCGCCCGTCACACTGGTAAGGGAGCAGATAGCCTTTCTCATCTATCTGCTTCAGCGCTTCTT
>JAVVRI010000086.1:0-13570 GCA_036654795.1 Tannerellaceae bacterium | reverse complement strand
TTTTGCCACAGTACGTAAGAGGCGGGGGCGATGGAGGAGATGGGGTAAAGGTAAACTTGAGCCATCCAGATGGCTAGGATTGTGTTCTTTTGCCCTAGGCCTTGACCGGAGGAGACGGCGTCGCCATAATGACGGCCAATGCGACGGCCTAAAAGGAACTGACCGATACAAATAACGAGCGATATAAAAGCCAACATGGCCTCTACAAGATATTCGGAACTGCTCTGCTGCTCCATAAACTTTACGGTTTTGCCCGTAACGATGACCAGCGCAAATGCCCATAGGTAGAAGGAGAGTTGGTGTATGCTAAGTAACTTCTTATGAAACTTGGGCGTAAAGCACTGCATGCACCAGGCAACCACCAGCGGCAGGATAAGCAACGGTCCTACCTGACGGCAGATAAGGAAAAAGGATTCGAAGAAGGATTGGTCGCCATGCACCCCAATCAGTGAGAACAGCAATGGCGCCGCAATGGCCACCGCCACATTACACAGCAACAGGTAGGTCGCTAGAAAGGGAATGCTCCCTCCCAACATCCCGGTAATGACTGCTGCTGAAGTAGCCGTCGGTGCCAGCACACAGATCAACGCACCTTGCGCCAACGTAGGATTGATAAAGACCAAAGCTCCATAGACAAGCACACAGCCCGTCAATTGGATCAGCAACAACCAGATATGCGGCGGACGGATATGTATGTCTTTCGGAGACAGCTTGCAGAAGGTAAGCAGCAACATGGAAAAGATCAGGTAAGGCGTCAGAAAGGAGAGATAACTTACTAACGGATAAGCCACCGCCCCCAGAAGCATTGCTAGCGGAAGCATCCACTCTTTTATAAATTTCAGCACGATTATTTCTTTTTAGAACCGTGCAAAGGTAAGAAAAAAGCCCCGTCCAACAAGTATGGACAGGGCTTTTAAAGCAGATGCTCTTATTCTTTCTATTTGCTTAACGCAAAGGAATGTATTGTACAAAAGCTTCGATGGCTTCGTAAGAGGCCAGACCTAGTTTCTGATACAATTCAGCCGTAGCACGGTTGCGGTCTTCGGCGCGTTGCCAGAACAGACGTTCATCGTCACCTAGGAACGGAGCGCTTTCAGCCTGAGACTGGTGTTTCAGGATTGCGTTACGTTTCAAGCGCAACTCTTCGGGGCTAATCGGGACAGCCATTTCGATATGGTCCATCTCCCACTCTGCCCATGCACCGCGGTACATCCAAACGCGACAGTTCTTCATCCATTCTTCGTCCTTCACCTCATCGACAGCAGCAAGTACGGCGTCCAGACAAACTTTGTGTGTACCGTGCGGGTCGGCCAAGTCTCCAGCCACAAACATTTGGTCGGGTTTTATCTCTTCCAGCAATGCTTTTACTATGTTCTTATCGGCTTCACCCAGATCGTTCTTCTTCACCAAGCCGGTTTCATAGAACGGTAGGTCAAGGAAGTGTACATGATCGTCCTTCACCCCGCAATGGCGGCAGCCGTGGCGTGCCTCTTCGCGACGGATCGTGCCCTTCATAAAGAGTACATCTTTCGTTTCAGCTTCGCCTTCCACCTTTTCGTAGCGCAGGAATTGTATGATCTTTTCGGCTTTATCCTTTACGGCATTGTCCTCGGCATAGGCCGCGCATACGTCGCGCAGGTATTCGCAGTAGCGGATTACCTCTTCGTCCCCAACGGCAATGTTGCCGGAAGTTTCGTAAGCTACGTGTACATCATGGTGCTGATCGCAGAGGCGGCGCAGAGTGCCTCCCATGGAGATAACGTCGTCATCGGGATGCGGGCTGAAGACAATCACTTTCTTGGGATACGGCGTGGCGCGTTCCGGGCGGTTGCTGTCGTCAGCATTCGGCTTTCCTCCCGGCCATCCGGTAATGGTGTGCTGTATGTCGTTAAAGATCTTAATGTTTACGTTGTATGCAGAGCCGAACAGTGCTAACAGTTCGCCTAGTCCGTGTTCGCTGTAATCCTTGTTTGTCAGCTTCAAGATCGGTTTGCCGGTCTTCTGGCAAAGCCACACAAGTGCGCGACGAGTCATTTGGTTGTCCCACTCGCAATTGGTAACCAACCAAGGATGGCTGATGCGTGTCAGTTCGTAAGCGGCCGAAAGGTCGATTACCACCTTCGCGTTGAAATGGTTTTGCAGGTATGTAGCCGGAACGACATCACTGACAGAACCCTCTACAGTCTTCTGGATGATGCGGGCTTTTGTTTCGCCCCATGCCATCAGCACAATGCTCTTGGCGCGCAAGATGGTGGAGATGCCCATGGTTATAATACTGGCCGGAACATTCTCGATAGACTTGAATGTCTTGGAAGCCTCTTTGCGTGCATCGTTGTCCAACAAAACCAAACGAGTTGTGCTGCTTGCCGTTGAACCGGGACCGTTAAAGCCAATATTGCTAGCCGTACCAACGCCTAGCAACAGGTAGTCGATGCCGCCTACACTCTGAATCTGCTGTTCGTATTGCTTACAGAACTCATAGATGGCATCTTTAGCCATAAAGCCATCGGGGGAATAGATGTTTGCGGGGTCAATGTCAACCTGATCGAGCAACGCTTCTTTCAAATAAGACAGGTTGCTGTTTGCAACAGATACCAAAGGATAGAATTCATATACGTTAAAGACAATCACGTTACGGAAGCTCAACTTCTCTTCCTTGTGCATACGGACTAGCTCTTTAAATACGCTTTGCGGTGAGCGTCCGCCGGGTAAACCCAGAACAAACGATTCGCCCAGTTCTTGTTTCTTTCGAATTTGTGTTGCTATTTCTTTGGCGATAATAAAAGATCCTTCATCGGCGGATTCATAGATATTCGTCGGGATCTTCTCAAAACGAGTCAATACGGAATGCTCGTAAGCATTTTCAGGACGGTAATACCTGAGTGGTATCCGCGTCAAAGTAATTTGTGAACTAAGATTCGTTTTCATATTTATTTATGATTTTAGTACAACATATCAAGCATAAAACGATCGAAATGCAAAGATAAAAAATAAGTTGACAGTAGAAAGCCGTAACGCTGACAAATTAACGCTTATTGGTTAATTCCCGGCTTGCAGGCTTTCCAGTTCGGTTGTTCGTTCCGTCCATTGGTCGAAAGCTTCGGTTAGTTCTTTCTTTACTTCCGCATGCTCAGTGTATAATTTGAGGTCGGAAGCCCCTTCGGGGGTAGCTAATGTTGCTTCTAACCGAGCGATGTCCGTTTCCAATCGGGCGATGTTGGCCTCAACTTCGGCTACAGCTTTTTCGGCCTTTTTCAGCGCACGGCCATACTCCTTGCGCTCTTGATAGGATATTTTGTTTTGGTTCGGTTGTGCATCGGCAGCTGTGTCGGCAGCAACTTGCGTAGCGCGCTCCAATTCGCGCAGACTGTCCATCTTTTTACGTTCCAAGAACTCGTAGATGCCTCCTAGATGTTCTATCACACGCTTGTTTCCAAACTCATAGACTTTGTCGACCAAGCCGTCCAAGAACTCACGATCGTGCGAAACGAGGATGACCGTTCCGTCGAATTCCCGTAAAGCATCCTTCAGCACATCTTTCGAGCGCATATCCAGGTGATTGGTCGGCTCATCGAGAATTAGGAGATTAACTGGTTCCAACAGCAGACGGATCATAGCCAGACGGCTACGCTCACCACCGGAAAGTACTTTTACCTTTTTGTCGGATGCCTCACCACCAAACATGAACGCACCCAGAATGTCACGTATTTTGGTACGAATATCGCCCTCTGCCACATAATCAATGGTTTCGAACACCGTCCGGTTCTCGTCTAACAGTTGCGCTTGGTTCTGCGCGAAGTAACCGATCTTTACGTTGTGTCCCAACTGTAGCTTGCCGGTGTAGTCTATTTCGCCCATGATACATTTTACCAGCGTAGACTTACCTTCGCCATTCTTTCCGACAAAGGCTACCTTGTCACCACGGCTGATGGTTAATGTGGCATGTTCGAATATCAAATGGTCGTCATAACGTTTCGCTACATCCTCCATAATGACCGGATAAGAACCCGAACGAGGTGCAGCGGGAAATTTAAGGCTCAGCATCGCGGTGTCCGTCTCGTCCACTTCGATGCGTTCCACCTTGTCCAACTGCTTGATACGCGATTGCACCTGCACCGATTTCGTTGCTTTGTAGCGAAAACGTTCAATGAAAGCCTCCGTGTCTGCCAGTTTCTTTTGCTGGTTTTCGAAAGCACGCAGTTGCTGCTCTCTGCGTTCGCGGCGTAACACCACGTAATCAGAATATTTTACTTTATAGTCATAGATATGTCCTAGCTCGATCTCTATCGTACGGAAAGTCGTGTTGTCAATAAAGGCACGGTCGTGCGAGACGAGTATCACGGCATTTGCACGCGTAGCAATGAAGGTTTCGAGCCATTGAATAGATTCTATATCTAGGTGGTTGGTCGGCTCGTCCAGCAACAACACATCGGGCTGACGCAACAGGAGCTTAGCCAGTTCGATACGCATACGCCATCCGCCACTAAACTCAGATGTGGAGCGGTCGAAGTCCTCACGACTAAAGCCCAGACCGATCAAGGTGCGTTCCAACTCGGCTTGATAGTTGTTGCCACCCATCATTTGGAAATGTTCGGAAAGATGCGTTACACGTTCAATTAGTTTCTGGTAAGCTTCCGATTCGTAGTCCGTCCGTTCTACCAGTTGAATGTTCATCCGTTCAATCTCCTGCTCCATTTCGTGGATATGTTCGAAGGCACGACTGGCCTCCTCGCGCACCGTACGGCTGTCGGATAGTTGCATCTGTTGAGGCAGATAACCGATTGTTACATCCTTCGGCACCGTTACGTTGCCTGCGGTAGCTGCTTGCAAACCGGCAAATATTTTCAACATTGTAGATTTTCCGGCACCATTCTTGCCTACCAAGGCAATGCGATCCTTCTTATTTACTACAAATGATACCTCATCAAAAAGGGTAAAACCACCAAACTCCACAGTCAGTCCTTCAACAGAAATCATAATTTATCTCTTTTATAAGTGACAAAGATACGATATATAGCCAAAAGTTTTTAACTTCGCCCACAATTAACTGTAAACATTTATTTATTTATGAAGAAAAGAAGTATAACATTATTGCTAACAACAGCCGTTGCGGGCAGTATTTTATTTTCGTCTTGTATCGGTTCGTTTAGCTTGACAAATAAACTATTGTCATGGAACAGCAACATTGACAGCAAATTCGTAAACGAATTAGTATTTATCGCCTTCTGGATTGTTCCGGTATATGAGATTTCAGCATTAGCCGACGTCTTAGTCATCAATTCGATTGAATTCTGGAGCGGTAGTAACCCCGTTGCGGATGCAGGTACCACTAAGACCGTTAATACAGAAAATGGCATCTACACCGTAGAAACAAAGACAGACGGATATCACATCCAAAAAGCAGGAGAAGAGAAGGCCATCGACCTTGTGTTCAACAAAGCAGAGAAGAGTTGGAGCGTTGAAGCAAACGGCGAAACCAGCAAATTACTCAAGTTTACAAAGGACAACGAAGTGGTGATGTACCTGCCCGATGGCAAAGAGATGAACGTAGCACTCAACCAGGCCGGGGTACTTGCCTTCCGCCAGGTAGTAAGCGGATACTCTTATTATGCTGCTCGCTAATCTAATTTAAATTCTAAATATCATGAAACACATCTGTAGAAAATTATTTCTCTCCGGCATGGCGTGCAATCTGCTGCTGAGTTCTTTCAGCGCGTTTGCACAAACGCCTCCGGCACTGCCTTATTGGCAAGACATCCAGACGGTGGCTGTCAACAAAGAGTTGCCGCGCAGCTCCTTTATGACCTATGCCGACCGTGCGACGGCTCTTACCTCGCGTTACGAAAAGAGCCCCTATTACTCCCTACTCAACGGTACGTGGAAGTTCTACTTTACTGATTCCTATAAAAATCTGCCGGCCAACATTACTGACCCGGCAACCTCTACTGCCAGCTGGACGGACATCACTGTGCCCGGCAACTGGGAGGTACAAGGCCACGGCGTGGCTATCTATACCAACCACGGATATGAGTTTAAAGCTAAAAACCCACAACCTCCCCTCTTGCCTGAAGCCAATCCGGTGGGCGTATATCGTCGGGATATAGAGGTACCTGCCGGATGGGAAGGACGAGACATCTATCTTTCTATTGGCGGAGCCAAGTCTGGCCTCTACGTTTACCTGAATGGTAAAGAGGTAGGATATAGCGAAGACTCGAAGAACCCTGCTGAATTTCTGATCAACCCCTACCTGCAGGCAGGCAAGAATGTACTCACATTAAAGATATTCCGTTGGAGTACCGGCTCCTACTTGGAGTGTCAAGACTTCTGGCGGATGAGCGGCATCGAGCGCGATGTCTATCTCTACTCTCAGCCCAAAGCAGCCATCAACGATTTCCGTGTGATTTCCACACTGGACGATCAGTATAAAGACGGCATCTTCCGCCTTGCTATAGACTTAAAGAACCATAACGCAGCTGCCAAAGAGCTAAACGTCAGCTACGACCTGCTGGATGCTTCGGGTAAGACAGTAGCAACAGCAGATCGCAACCTCTGGGTGAGCGCCAATGGAACGCAGACCGCCTCTTTCGAAACCACACTGCCCGCAGTGGCACAATGGTCATCCGAACATCCCAATCTCTACAAACTGCTTATGACGGTTAAGGAGGAGGGAAAAACGACGGAAGTAGTGCCTTTCCACGTAGGTTTCCGCCGCATTGAAATTAAGCCAATCGACCAAATTGCCGGCAATGGCAAACCATACACCGTGTTACTAATCAACGGACAGCCTATCAAACTGAAAGGCGTAAACATCCACGAGCACAATCCGGAGACCGGACATTACGTAACCGAGGCATTGATGCGCCGCGACTTCGAACTGATGAAGCAAAACAACCTCAATGCCGTACGCCTCTGCCACTATCCGCAAAACCGAATGTTCTACGAGCTTTGCGATGAATACGGCCTATATGTCTACGACGAAGCGAACGTTGAATCGCACGGCATGTACTATAACCTGAGTAAAGGCGGCTCACTGGGTAACAACCCCGAATGGCTAAAGCCGCACATGGATCGCACTATTAATATGTATGAGCGCAACAAAAACTATCCCTCAGTAACCATATGGTCGCTTGGCAACGAAGCCGGAAACGGATATAACTTCTATCAGACCTATCTTTGGGTGAAGGGTAAAGAACAGATGAACCGCCCCGTTTGCTACGAACGTGCCCTCTGGGAATGGAACACAGACATGTATGTACCCCAATATCCAGGTGCAGAATGGCTGGAAGAGATCGGTCAAAAAGGAAGCGACCGCCCCATCGTGCCGTCGGAATATGCACACGCAATGGGTAACTCCACCGGCAACTTGTGGGATCAGTGGCAGGCTATCTATAAATACCCCAACCTGCAAGGAGGATTCATCTGGGACTGGGTGGATCAAGGTATTCTGGAAAAAGATGCAAACGGACGCCCTTACTGGACGTACGGTGGCGACTATGGTGTAAATGCACCCAGCGATGGGAACTTCCTCTGTAACGGGCTCGTTAATCCTGACCGTACCCCTCATCCCGCCATGGCTGAAGTGAAGTTTGCACATCAAAACTTCGGTTTCGAAGTAGTAGATGCCGCCAAAGGCACATTCCGCATCACGAACCGTTTCTACTTCACCAACAGCAGCAAATACGCCATCCAGTATACCATCCAGGCAAACGGTAAGACGCTAAGCAGCGGAAAGTTGCCTCTCAATCTGGCTCCGCAAACCTCGGAAGTAGTTACCCTACCCGTAACAGACCTAAAGGCGCAACCCGGCGTTGAGTATTTCGCAAACTTCAAGGTTACCACCACCCAACCGGAACAGTGCGTTGCCGTTGGAAGCCAAATAGCCGCCGACCAGTTCTTACTACCCATCTCAGCCGGAAAGAAAAGCTACAAAGCCGGAGGACCTAAGCTGACCACCACCACAAATGGCGACATGCTAACCATTTCTTCATCGAAAGTTAACTTTACATTCGACAAGAAAAGTGGCATCGTAACCTCTTATAAGGTGGACGGAACCGAATACTTCAGCGACGGATTCGGCATTCAGCCCAACTTCTGGCGCGCACCGACCGACAACGATTATGGTAGCGGAGCTCCCAAACGCCTGCATATTTGGAAAGAAAGCAGCAAGAACTTCCGTATAGCCGATGCTACCACTGAGATGGCAGACGGCAACGCCCTAATCCACATCAGCTACTTGCTGCCGGCAGGTAATCTGTACATGGTAAACTATAAGATCTATCCAAGTGGTGTGGTCAATGTTTCCGCCCGCTTCACCTCTACCGATATGACGGCTGTAGAAACAGAAGCATCCGAAGCTACCCGCCTAGCTACCTTCACCCCCGGTGGAGCAGCTGCACGTGAGGCTTCGTCCAAACTGAACGTACCCCGCATCGGCGTACGCTTCCGCCTCCCTGTCGGAATGGATCAGGTACAATATTTCGGACGTGGTCCGGCTGAGAACTATTGGGATCGGAAAGCCGGAACAATGGTTGGCCATTACAAATCGGCTGCCGAAGCACTTTACTACCCCTACGTACGCCCGCAAGAAAACGGACACCACAGCGACACCCGTTGGGTAGCCCTAACTGCCGGCAAGGGTAAAGGTCTGCTGATTGAAGCTGATACCTTAATCGGATTTAACGCCCTGCGCAATTCAATAGAGGATTTTGATGCTGAAGAGGCTGTCAACTTGCCACGCCAATGGAGCAACTTCACCCCTGAACAGATTGCCAACCACAACGAGGCAGATGCCAAAGATGTACTCCGCCGCCAGCACCACATCAACGACATCACTCCCCGTAACTTTGTGGAAGTATGCGTAGACATGAAGCAGCAAGGATTGGCCGGTTACAACAGTTGGGGCGCACGTCCCGAGCCTGCCTACAGCCTGCCCGCCAACCGCGAATATAACTGGGGCTTCACGTTGATACCCATCAGCAGTGAAAGTCAAGCCGTCAGCAAAAGCGGATACAGCTACTAAGAAGCAGATGAAAATCTAGAATTAGCGCACCAAGTGCGTAATATAAAAAGCCCGGACTCCATAACAGAGCCCGGGCTTTTTATATTAAGTTCAGACAATTACTGCATGCCTTCTGTTACCATTTCTTTGTTCACCTTCTTAACCAGTCCTTGCAGAACGGCACCCGGACCAAGCTCAGTAAAGTGATCAGCACCGTCGGCAATCATGTTGACAACCGTCTGCGTCCAGCGAACCGGAGAGGTGAGTTGCAATATCAGATTAGCCTTGATGGCATCCGGACAAGTTTCCGGCTTGGCATTTACGTTTTGATAAATAGGGCAAACAGGCGCGCTAAAAGCAGTAGCCTCGATTGCTTCGGCCAGTTCGGCACGCGCCGGCTCCATCAGCGGTGAGTGGAAAGCTCCGCCTACCTTCAGTTTCAGTGCGCGCTTAGCACCAGCTGCCAGCATCTTTTCGCAAGCGGCATCAATGCCGGGAACGGTTCCGGAAATAACCAACTGACCGGGACAGTTATAGTTCGCACAAACCACCACTTCGTCCTGAATACTGGCGCAGATTTCTTCTACAGTAGCATCCGGTAAAGCCAAAACGGCTGCCATTGTTGAAGGCGTAGCCTCACAAGCCTTTTGCATGGCCATAGCGCGTTTATAGACTAATTTCAGTCCGTCCTCGAAAGAGAGAGCTCCGGCGGCCACTAAGGCAGAGAACTCACCCAGAGAGTGCCCGGCAACCATGTCCGGTGTAAATTTGTCTCCTAATGTTTTGGCAAGAATAACGGAATGAAGGAAAATGGCAGGCTGTGTCACCTTTGTCTGTTTTAGATCTTCGTCTGTTCCGGCGAACATCAGATCCGTAATGCAAAAACCTAAAATCTGATTTGCCTTCTCAAATAACTCTTTAGCAAGAGGGTTGCTATCGTATAGGTCTTTTCCCATTCCGACAAATTGTGCACCCTGACCGGGAAATACATACGCTTTCATTTTTCTAATCTTTTTGTATTTTTAGTTTTTTAAGACGGTGCAAAGGTAATAAATTTAGAATAATGAGGACGCTATTCATTACTAATTGTATCTTTGTCGCGCAGGGACATGTATTATTGCTTGTATTTTAATAACAAATTTATATTATATCATGAATGAACTATTATTTCTCGGTAATTTAGGCACAGGTGAAATTATTATTATCGCCATTATTGTATTATTACTCTTTGGTGGAAAGAAAATTCCAGAATTAATGAAGGGTATTGGTAAAGGAGTACGCAACTTCAAGGACGGAGTAAAAGGACTGGAAGACGATATCAAGCTGGACGACACTGAAAAGAAATAAAGAAAGATGCAAGAAAATGAAATGTCATTCTGGGATCACCTGGAAGAACTTCGTTGGACTTTATTTCGTACCATCTTAGCCCTTTTCATTTTTGCCATTGCCGGATTTGCGGTGATGCCATGGTTGTTCGATAATGTAGTGATGGCACCTTGCTCATCAGACTTTGTAGTCTATCAGTGGATGTGCCAACTAAGCACTCATCTTCCCTTTTTTCCGGACTTCTGTAGCGACACGTTTCACGTAAACATTGTTAACATCAAGCTGGCCTCACAGTTTTTTACGCACATGACCACCTCCTTTTGGCTGGCATTGCTATTAACCTTTCCTTATCTAGCCTATGAGGTATGGAGGTTTGTTAGTCCGGCTTTGTATGAAAACGAGAAAAAAAACATGCGCTGGGTGTTCCTATTTGGAACGATCATGTTCTTTCTGGGATGTAGCGTAGGTTACTTTCTGGTGTTTCCCATGACGCTGCGCTTCTTGGCAACGTATCAATTGAGTACTGCTATTGTGGAACAGGTTTCGTTGGATTCCTATATGGACAACTTCTTGATGTTAGTGTTTATTATGGGGGTTGTGTTCGAGATGCCGCTGGTATCGTGGCTACTATCACAATTCGGCTTGCTAAACCGTTCGTTTTTCCACCGATACAGACGGCATGCCATTGTTAGCCTTTTGATAGGAGCAGCCTTTATTACTCCGAGCAGCGATCCGTTTACACTGGGTATTGTGTTCTTCCCGCTCTATGGACTCTATGAGCTAAGTGCTTTCTTTGTTAAGAAGGCTCCCAAAGAAGAAGAAGATGATGAGGACAACGAATAAACAATGAAGTCATAAAAATGTTATAGGAAGAGACGTAAACGGTTGGTTTACGTCTCTTTTTTTATATCTTTGTCAGAACTCAAAACAAATTATAGCATGAAACGCATCTCCCTATTGGCGATCTCCTTGCTGGCATTGGTTGCTTGTACGCCTGAGAAGAATCAGGAGGTTGATTATACACAGTATGTAAACCCCTTTATTGGTACGGATTTTACCGGAAACACCTATCCGGGGGCGCAAGTGCCTTTTGGCATGGTGCAACTTAGCCCCGACAACGGACTGCCGGGATGGGATCGGATATCAGGATACTTCTATCCAGACAGCACAATTGCCGGTTTCAGCCACACACACCTTTCCGGAACCGGAGCGGGCGACTTATACGACATTTCTTTTATGCCTGCCACACGGCCATACAAAGAGGCGCCAGCACCACTGGGCGTCTATTCCTCCTTCTCGCACGATGAGGAATCGGCTACTGCCGGTTATTACCGCGTGTTGCTAAAAGACTATAACATCAACGTAGAGCTGACCGCCACGGAGCGTTGCGGCATACAGCGCTACACCTTCCCGAAGGCAGATGCCTCGGTATTTCTAAACCTTAAAAAGGCGATGAACTGGGACTTCACGAAGGATTCTTATATTGAGGTAGTGGATTCGGTAACCATCCGCGGTTATCGCCTCTCCATCGGCTGGTCTCCAGACCAACGCGTTTACTTCCAAACCCGCTTCTCGCGCCCATTTACCTATTGCCAGCTGGACACGACCTCAGTATATAGTCCTGACAACAAAAAACAATGGCTCGGCACGGCTTATATCGCTCGTTTGGATTTCGAGACAACGGAAGGTGAGCAGATCGTGCTGAGTACCGGTATATCGGGCGTCAGCATGGAGGGTGCCGCCAGAAACTTGCAAACAGAAGCACCGGAGAACAATTTCGACCACTACCGCGCTGCTGCCCGGACAACATGGAACAAGCAATTATCCAAAATTGAGGTGGCGGGTACCGTCAAAGATGATCTGGTAAACTTCTACACCGCCTTATATCACACGATGATCGCCCCAACGATCTATAGCGATGTAGACAGTGCCTATTTTGGTCCGGACAAGCAGATTCATCAAGCAGACGGTTGGACAAATTACTCTACATTCTCACTCTGGGACACCTATCGGGCGTCTCATCCACTATTCACACTCTTGGAACCGGAGCGGGTGAACGATATGATTAAAGGCTTCACCAACTTTTACGAACAGAGCGGCGCGTTGCCTTTATGGAACCTGTATGGCTCGGAAACGGATATGATGATTGGCTATCATGCCGTTCCGGTTATTGTGGATGCCTATCTGAAAGGAATAGGCAACTTCGATCCGGAAAAAGCCCTCGAAGCCTGCATTGCCTCGGCCAACCGCGATGACTACCGCTCAATCGGCTTCTACAAGAAGCAGGGCTATGTCCCCTCAAACAAAGAAAGCTGGTCGTTATCGAAAACGCTGGAATATGCCTACGATGACTACTGCATCGCCCGTATGGCGGAAAAGATGGGAAAGAAAGAGACGGCAGACGAATACTATAAACGCTCGCAAAACTATCGGAACGTCTATAATCAGGAGACCTCATTCATGCAGCCCCGCGACGACAAAGGAAACTTTGCGCCCGATTTTAACCCAGATGAGTATACAGAGGACATCTGCGAAAGCAACGGCTGGCAGTATTTCTGGTCTGTTCCGCAAGATCTGGACGGTTTGATCGGACTGTTGGGTGGTAAAGAACGCTTTACGCAGAAGTTGGACAGCATGTTTACCTATACGCCAGCCGATACAGCAAAACTACCCATCTTTAGCACAGGCATGATCGGGCAATATGCGCATGGAAACGAGCCGAGCCATCACGTAATCTACCTCTACAACACAGTCGGACAACCGTGGAAAACACAACAATATGTTGCCCAAGTGCTACATGACCTCTACCAAAATGCACCTGACGGCATTTGCGGCAATGATGATTGCGGACAGATGTCGGCCTGGTATGTGTTTAGTGCGATGGGCTTCTACCCCGTCAATCCGGTAAGTGGACGGTATGAGATTGGTTCTCCTCTCTTCACCTCGGCAAAGATGAAGCTAGGAAATGGGAAAACCTTCACCGTTCTGGCACCAGCTACCACCCATCAGAACATATACATCCAGTCCATCAAACTGAACGGACAGCCCTATGACAAGAGTTACATCACGCACGAACAAATCATGAGCGGTGCCACCCTCGAAATGGAGATGGGTAGCCAGCCGGGTAAGGTTTGGTATAAATAAGAGAGGAACAGGAGCATGTTTACTAATTTGTTATCATTTAATAGATAATCCTTAAATCCGCAACTTAATCGTTTAATATTGTTTATAAATTCCTGAGCAACA
>JAVVRI010000085.1:0-13601 GCA_036654795.1 Tannerellaceae bacterium | reverse complement strand
AGCATTGCCATAATAGCTCCCAACGGATTAGCATCCGCCTTTGATTTAGGCTTCATAATCATTGCTACGTTAACAGACACAATTATCTTGTTATCCATGATATTATAGAAAGCATAACCCTTAGGAGAAGTTACGACCTTTTTGTCCTTTATGTAAGAAGCTACAATTGTTCCATCTTCATTAAAAGTCACATCCTGAAGCATTCCTGCAAGCATAGCACCACCCATTGCATTTACCAGTCCTGGTAGATATTTAGGATCATAAGCCTTGTCACCCATAAAAGTGATCGTCTTCATTGGTGTTTCATAAGCTAATGATAAAGACTGAGGAGTAGTAGCATAAGTATTACCAGCCAAAGCATGAATAATCTTTGTGCTTACTTTTGCGCTCATCTTTTTGTCAACGATTGTACCTTCGATTGTTACTTCACGAGCAGCAGTCTTACTATTTCCTGAGAATGCGTTATCAACAAATGTGCAAGGAATAACTAAATCAGCTTCACCGGGCACAATGCTTTTCAATGTAACAGACGTTTTATCAACAGTTAGTGTTTTTGCCATTTCAACGCCGGCATACGTCATCTTCAAATTCTCACCTGCATACGTTCCTGAAAAGTCTGCAGCATTGTTTTTATCATCATCACTACAAGAAGAGAAAAAGCTAAGCGAGCAAAGCACTGTGAATAGATACAATAAATTCTTTTTCATTGTTTTCCTTTTTATTAATTTATAATTATCGAACTGATTTCCCGTGATGCTTTTTATTCACGAAAAACGATGCAAAGTTAATGAATAGGAATGACAGTTGCAATAAAAAAAAGAATGACGTTGACAAATCCTTTTAAATTCGTCAACGTCATAATAAACATAGGCTCTTTATTTGTTCATTTCGACCAACTTAGTGAGCAATTGGACGCAAAACATAAGAATATGAAAATTGTTTTTCACGCATACGATATTGATCCATCGGACATGCGCCCCAACTATTATCACCTCCCAAACCACGCTGTTGCAGGTCGATGTTTACAGCAACTATCTCGCGGCGGTCAATGTCAGCCATGTGCTGTTGCTTTTTAGTCATACCAGCATCAAAGTCTTCGTCCAGATTGTGACGGGCAGTGAAATTAAGCGATTGGTCAGCAGCATCTACTTGCAGACCACTTCCATCTTTATCCATAAATGATACTGTGCGGAGGCAGGTACGGTTACCATTCTCCTGTGGACGGATATATTCGAAGCCCAAATCTGCAACTTTTGCTTCATAACGACCAACGAACATGGAGCGCTTCCTGTCCCAATAGTTTTCCAATGGGCCACGGCCGTAATAGGAGACATTATCCATCGATACAGGCAGTTGCATCTTCATTCCAAAACGAAGTAACTCAGGCATCTCCTTACCGGTCATATCCATAGAAACACTCACTTTTATAGCACCATCATTCAGGATCTGATAGGTGAGGCTATATGGTACATCAATATATGCTAGTTTGTAATTTGCCGTTACCGTTACCCCCTCGGCTCCCTTTGGAGAAACGTTGATAGAGGTTAGTACACGATTGTCGCCCGCAGTACGCCATACGTTAGTCTTTAGCTGTATATTTTCGCCATAGTCATTATCCGTCGGAGCACGCCAGAAGTTTGGTGTGGGGGCAGAAGTAATAAGGGCTTTCCCTTTATAAGTATAAGCTGTTAACAAGCCGCTTTTCAAGTTAATAGCGCCTTTTACCTCACCACTTTCAAAGCGTAAGGTATTATCGTCCTGATCAACCTTAAGGTTGCCTTGTGCCGATATATCCTTCTTGAAATAATTGCTACAAGGGAAGAACATTTGCTCAGAGGCAACAATATGCCCAGCCGGTATCAGTTCGGTAGGTTTTTTCTGTAAAGCCTTTAAATTCAAGAAATATTCCTCGCCTGCTTTCGGGGTGTAAGTTGGGATCGGGAGAGTAACTGATGTCTTCGTACCCGGTTTGCCGGAGGCGTTGAAAGTACCACTAGCTACCACTCGGTCGTTAATCTGGAAAGACCATTCATAGTTGTAATAGCTCAAGTCGGTAAACTGGAAATAGTTGATAAGTTCTATTTTACCTTTCTCCACATCCAGAGGTTGGAAGTAGATGCCTTGATAAGTTTTCTTCACTTCGTAAAGGCCGGGATGTACCGTACGGTCAGCACTTACAAGACCATTCGCACAGAAGTTTTCCTGATGTACCCATCGGTCGCCACCAAAGTCGCCACCGTAGTAGAAATACTTACGGCCGTTTGGATCTTTAGCCTCCATACCTTGATCTACCCAGTCCCAAATAAATCCACCTTGCAGTTTGGGTGAACGAAGAATAATGTCCCAATATTCCTGGAAATTTCCAGTACTGTTACCCATTGCATGTGCATACTCACAAAGTATCCAAGGACGGTTTGTGTCCGTACGATCTGCATATTTTTGCAGACGTCCGGGTGAGGTATACATCCAAGGGATAATATCGGAATATGGCTCACTTTCGGGAGCACGTTCACATTGCACCGTGCGCGACGGATCACGCTTTTTCATCCAATTATACGTTTCAATGTAATTCGGGCCGAAATCGCTTTCGTTGCCAGTAGACCAACCTATAACTGAGGGGTGGTTCTTATCACGCTCCACCATGCGAATAGTACGATCCATATGTTGCCCCAGCCAATCTTTAATAAAGGAAGGATGGCGATTCTTGTCGAAATGATCCAAACCATGAGCTTCAATATTGGCTTCGTCAATTACATATATACCGTGCTTATCACAGAGTTTAAACATCTCCGGACTTTGCGGATAATGACTCATACGAAGAGCATTCAGGTTGAATAACTTCATGAGACGAATATCTTGCAGGCGAGTTTCATTTGTCAACGTATGGCCAGTGCGAGGATGATGCTCGTGAATATTGGTACCTCGGATGATAATCGGAGTACCATTAATAAAGACCTGTCCATTCTTCATCTCAATTTTGCGAAAGCCGGTCTTGAGAGCTGTCAGCTCAACCGTTTCACCGGCTGCATCTTTGAGGGCAAGCGTTACATCGTAGAGATTGGGAAATTCAGCACTCCACAATTTTGGACTACCTACGGGTTGTGTGAAAGTAATTTTTTCTTCACCCTGTGCGGTCACTTGCTGAACAGGCATCTTTTTTACGAACAGTTGCTTGCCGGAATCATCCGTCAACGTTACTTCTACAGCATAACCATTAGCTGGTTGATCGGTAAAGTTACGTACATTAACGTCCATGCTGAAAACGCCATTTTTATAACTCTTGTCCAGATCACCTAAAGCAAAGAAATCTTCGATAGAGACCTTCGGACGGGCAATCAAGAAAACATCACGCTCAATACCAGCTAAACGCCAAAAGTCTTGATCTTCCAGATAGGAAGCATCGCTCCATTTAAAGACCTCGACGGCTAGCAGATTCTTACCCGGTTTTAGCACTTTTGTAATATCAAACTCTGCAGCCATCTTAGATACTTTGGAATATCCGATCCGTTCACCATTCACCCACACGGTGGCAGCTCCGGCAATAGATTCAAAGTGAAGAATAACTTCGCGTCCCTCCCATCCTTCAGGTATATTGAAGGTGGTACGATAGGAACCTACGGGCAGGTCTTCATTGTCGAGGAATGGCGGATTATGCGGAAAGATATAGGGCACGTTGGTATATACTGGCACACCGAAGCCTTGCATTTCCCAATTAGAAGGCACTTCGATGTCTTTCCAATGGTTAGCTACATAATCCGTTTTGTAAAAGTCCAACGGACGGTTTGAGGGTTTGTCACTAAAGTTAAAACGCCACGTTCCATTCAGCGAATGGACGAAAGGAGTGTTGTACTTGTCTCCGGTCATGGCTTGCGCCTTACCTTCATAGGGTACAAAAGTAGCACGAGGCTTCTCTACACCCTCATTGACTAACTTTGGGTTTTCCCAAAAGTTAGCAGTTTGTGCCTGCAAAGCCGTTGCCAGCAAAAGCAGACAGGAAGCGATTGATAATTTTTTCATGTATTATTTATGTATAATATTGTTTATATCGGAAAGAGGAATAGGTAACTGTTCGGCAATCTCTTCTGCGGATTTACCTTGCTGAGCTAGTATCAAAACCATTTTTTCCATAAACGTTTTATGCTGTTCAACCATCTGATTAATTACTTGATTCTTCAGCTCAATAGTTTGTTCTTTCTGTTCTATTACTTGTTCTTTCTGTTCTATTACCTGTTCTTTTTGTTCTATTACCTGTTCTTTTTGTTCTATTACCTGTTCTTTCTGTTCTATTACTTGCTCTTTTTGTTCTATTACCTGCTTTTTCTGTTCTATTTGCTGGTCTTTTTGCATGATAACAGTGTCACGGGCTTCTATTTCAGAGAGAATTTGATCTTCAATATCCATTTCTTGACGGACTTCAGGAGCGGAACAAGCAGAAAGGAGACGGATAACTATACGCATTTCTTCAGGTGGAAACTGCGTCTCGTCTATTTCCAGCAGATGATCGTCATCTTTAAGACGGTATTCCTGGTCAAAAACATTCAATAGACGTTCTAAACGTGTACGGGTACGTCCCTGCAAATGAGGAATCTGTACAATAATACTATCGTGTGTTAAGCTTTCAATAAAGGAATCTTTTCTGTCTATTACCCGATCGTCATAATCCAAATACTGGCGACGGACGTAGATCACAGATTCGTCCAGATCACCTAGCAAATGACCGAGTATATAAATGGAAATAATAGGTAGTCCGTACGTAGATTCATCATCCGAGCGCATATTTCGCGGACTCAGGTATTGAGTACCCAAATATTGCCGAAAACGAAGGGTCTCTGTGGCCAGCCAAGTTTTTTGCAACTCAATAAGCACAAGATGTTCCGCACCATCCGCATCCCGTATCTTTGCGGCGAAGTCCATACGAAACAACGAGATACGATTTTTATTCATCTTTGTAAACTCTTGCTGACGCATCTCCAATTCGATAATTTCTTTTTTCAGCAAAGCTGATAACAGAAGACGTGCCACTTTATCATCTTCCATCATGAATTTAAAGACGGCATCATAAATAGGATTGGCTATTACTGTCATACGATACAATTATTAAATGTGTAGTCAAAGATACAATACTTTTTTTAATTTACAAACCGTTTTATTTGTATCATTAGGGCAAACGCACAAAATCCGAACTCGTTAGCTATTTCTATCCAATATTAATGATTCTGTATAATGTAGATGTTAGTTAAGTACTAAAAAAGGCCTCCTCGGTAATGAGGAAGCCTTTTATGCATCACGAAAACGCTAGAAACAATATGTATTTTAAGACTTATGCGACAGGTAGTGTTCCCCCAATCAGAATTACTACCAACAGAGCAAGGATAGCATACAACTCAGGGAATACAGCCATCACCATAGTTGCACTAAACACGTTGTGGCCTGCTCCTATACCTGCAATACCGTTCGCACAAACCTGTGCCTGACGAATAGCTGAGAAGAGACCAGCAAAGCCCAAAATCAGACCTGCACCAAACACAGCCGTAGCTGCCAGCATAGAGATCTCGGCTACCATGAACTTTTGCATCATAAAATAACCCACGAAACCATACAAACCCTGAGAAGAAGGAAGTGCGCTCAATGCGATATAAGTACCTAGCGCACTCGGATTTTTCTTCATTGCCCCTACTACGGCGTTACCGCAAATGGTTACTCCATAACTACTACCGATAAATGTCAGACTGGTCATCAATGCGACGCCAAGATAAGCTAATAAAATTGGTTCCATACTTGATTTGTTTTTAAATTATTCTTATTGTTATTAATATTCTTGATTTATTTATGCTTTTTTGAAGGGCTGATAAGCAATACCACCGCCTTCAAACTCAGCGTTTTTATAATACTCTACAAAAATCAGACGAAGTGGATGTACCAGCGAACTGATAGTACAAAGACCAATGTTGATGGAGTGGCCGATTACAAGAATCAGCAACATACAGACCACACGCAGTACAATGTTCATTCCGTCCGTCATGGTAATAGCCAGCGTATTAAACACACCGCCTAATATTGAACCCGTCAGCCCAATAGCAAACAAACGGATATAGGATAGCGTATCGCCCAACAGCCCGGAAGCCATATTATATGTATTCCACAACCCTGTTCCGAAGTTCAAGAAAATGTTTTTGCCGGGTGAATTATACAGATAAGCAACCACAAGTCCGAGAATTGTAATGCCATAAAGCACTGTAACCAGCATTTCAGGCAACTGAATATCCATTGCCGGAAGTCCAAAGAGGCAAGCCAAGGCGATAATAACAAACACCCAGGCAAAGGGGGCTATGCCATGTTTAACACCTTTCTGACTAGCCAGCTTCATCGCAGCAATACACTTACCAAACAGTATCTGTACCAATCCGATAATAATCGAGAAAGTCATAAGGTTATCACTACTCAGAAAATAGTCCTTCACCTCTTGAAAGGCGGGTACATCTACCAAAGCAATACCAAAGAATGACCCGGTACAAGTACCGACAATCAACGCCGCCAATCCCAGATACTGGAACAGTGTCAGATAGGGTTTAAAGTCTTCACTTACCTTGCGCTTCAAGAGGGTACAGATCAATATCACCAGAATCCCATATCCCCCATCTCCGAAACAGAGTCCAAAGAAAAGCATAAAGAAGGGGGCAAAGAAGGGAGTCGGATCGAACTCGCCGTAATTCGGAAGCGAGAACATTTTAGTAATCGGCTCATAAAGCTTCGTGAATCTACTATTCTTTAGCTTGATAGGAACATTATCACTGTCTTCAATCTCTAATGGCTTAAAGAAATAGCTTTGCTTATCCAAGGCGGCTTCCAGAGCGGGAGCGTTCTCGGTAGGCAACCATCCTTCAAGGAGCATTAGCTTGTCACCGACTTGCTTGTCTGTTTGCACCAAAACGTTCGCAAGGTTAAACTCGTTTTGCAGATTACTATCAAACAGCTCCAACGTCTTATAGTCCGCCACAGCCTGATCTTTTATCTGCTGATCCAACTGTTTGATGTCGATCGTCAGCTGCTCATAACGCGCCTGCAACTTAGCCAAGCCACGGTCGGGCATTTTCGGACGTTCTGCATCAATATCGATAACTTCATTCGCTTTTGTAATCGTAATGAAGTAAGTAAGCGATTGATAGTTATTAATCAGAATGGCATTGTAAAGATCTACCCATTCAGGGTTAAACTTCGACGTAGGGCAGCTAAAGAAGGTGACAATATGACCTTCGTTCTTTAGACGGTTAATGTTTGCATAACTAAACTCACCCCATATCTCCATATAAGCGATCTCCTTTTCAAGTGCTAGCTTCATAGTCTGAAACTGCAGTTTTTTTTCCTGCATGGCATCAATCTTCTCTAGCATATGCAAACCGGCTTTCTTATCCAGCTCACGCGGCGGAGCAAGCTTGAGCTCTTTTATCCCCGCATGCAGATCCTTGAAGTAACGCATCACTTGATTAACCTTCTTGCGCTGTGCCAAAAGACGTTGCAGCTCTTCGTTATCAGTTATAGAGTTCGTCTCCTGTACATGCACAACACCTAAATCGCGCAGGGTAGACAGGAAAGTGTCATAGTCCCTATGATACACCATAAAGGCGTATTTGCTCATTTTTATAATCATGCTTCAGCCTCCTCTTTCTCTTCTTTCACTTTACGTTTTTCCTGATTAGCACGCATGATCTTTTGTGAAGATTTAGAAAGACTCTCTTCGTCCTCCATAAATCGTTTCACTTTACGGATCGCATCCTTGTAGCCCGGAATCTGTACTTTCTCAAAAAGGTTAACCTTTTGTGTCGTCTTTTTCCGTGCATGCTCCAATAACTCCAACTTCATACCCGAGAACTCGGCCTCAATACCGGTACGTGCCAGCTGCTTGAGCAGCTCGATACCATCGGTAAACCAAGCAGGGGTATTAAAGAGACTGTAGAGTCCGATATTGAACTCGATCTCGTTCAAAAGCGGTACGACTACTCCGGCAATCTTCCGGGTGGATAGCGAGACATCCTTTACTGCTATTAGTTCAGGCTTGAACTCGTTCCACAAGGCCACCATGTTGTCGTAGCTCTGTATCTCTTTCTCCAGCTGAAGTTCCAATCGTGTCACTTCATCCTTGGTGCGCTTCACTTCGATACGCAAGGCACTCTCCTTACTCTTGATGGTAGGTAGCGAGCGTTCACGCATCTTCAGTTGCTTGTCCAGTTGCTGAAGGGATGTTTTATTATATTGAAACTTTATTGCCATAGTGTATGATTATTTCCAATATTTATCTACCAAAGCTTGCTTGATATTTACTTCCGCAGGGGTAAAGTATTTTGCAAACAACCCCCAAGCTACATCAAGCATCTCAGTGGTGTTCAAGTTTACGTCGATAGCCAGTAGTTTGCTGGAATAGTCCTTTGCAAAAGAAAGAGTACGGCTGTCATAGTCCGTCAAATCGAAGCCATTCTCCATCTTCGTTTTTGCATTGGCGGCATCGGCATAGAGGCGTACGGCGGCATTCATTACTTGTGGATGATCCTCGCGCGTCTTCTTTCCTGTAACCAGCTGCTTTAGGCGAGAAAGACTGCGGAAGGGGTCTACGATTACCTTGCCCACGTCACTGTCTCGGCGGAGGTATAACTGGCCTTCGGTGATGTAACCCGTGTTGTCAGGTACGGCATGCGTAATATCTCCACCGGAAAGGGTGGTAACGGCAATAATCGTAATAGAACCTCCAGCTGGAAACTGCACCGCCTTTTCATAGATCTTTGCCAAGTCGGAATAAAGGGAACCAGGCATAGAATCCTTGGAAGGAATCTGGTCCATACGGTTCGATACGATGGCGAGAGCATCGGCATAGTTCGTCATATCCGTCAACAACACAAGTACCTTTTCATTCTTTTGCACAGCAAAGTACTCGGCAGCACTCAAGGCCATATCCGGAATCAGAATACGCTCTACCGAAGGGTCTTCAGTCGTATTGATGAAGCTCACGATACGATCCAGCGCACCGGCGTTGCTAAATGTATTCTTAAAAAAGAGGTAGTCATCGTTCGTCATACCCATACCGCCCAAGATGATCTTATCAGACTCAGCACGTAGGGCAACCATGGCCATTACTTGGTTGAAAGGCTGGTCGGGATCGGCAAAGAAGGGAATCTTTTGACCGGTCACCAACGTGTTATTCAGGTCGATGCCCGCAATACCCGTGGCAATCAGTTCCGATGGTTGCTCACGGCGAACGGGGTTCACGGAAGGACCTCCAATCTCCACCTCCGTACCTTCAGGCACAGGACCTCCATCAATCGGATCACCATAGGCGTTAAAGAAACGACCGGCTAACTGCTCACCCACTTTTAAGGAAGGAGCTTTTCCCATAAACACGACTTCAGCGTTCGTACGAATACCCTCCGTTCCGGAGAATACCTGCAACGTAACTTCGTCTCCTATAATCTTAACCACCTGAGCCAACTTTCCGTCTACGGAAGCTAGTTCATCATACCCAATCCCTGTTGCTTTGAGTGAACAGGTTGCCTTTGTGATCTGGGTAATCTTTGTATATATCTTTTGAAATGCTTTTGTTGCCATAACTTTCTTATTTTTCGATTCTCTCCTTCAGATGTTCTTCCAGCTGTCCATCGAATTGCTTAAACTGTTCGCTCTCATATTCAGAATAGTTCATCTGCTTAAAGATGTTGATCATCTTCTTGAAGTAGTCCATTACTTCGAGGAAGGTGTCGAACCGGAACTCGGCGCGACAGATATTTACCACCTTATCCAACATGTATTCCTGACGTGCCAACGGTGTTACGGCATCAATGGCATCGAAGGCATCCTGCTGCAGAATAACAAAGTCGATCAGTTCCGACTTCCAGAAGGTAATGTGATATTCCACAGGCACACCGTCGTCCCCCAATATATTGATCTGCTCAGCAATTTCCTTACCACGAAGCATACGGGTCTTAATCTCATTCACCTTATCAATCCAAGTCGGAGAGATGTGTTTGGCGATGTATTCCTGAAACTCGGGATATTCCAGATATTTGGAGTAACTATCAATCGGGTTCACGGCCGGATAACGTTTGCGGTCGGCACGCTCTTGTTCAAGGGCATAGAAGCAACGAGCTACCTTTTTGGTATTCTCCGTTACCGGCTCTTTCAAGTTACCACCAGCAGGAGATACGGTTCCAATGAAAGTAACCGAACCAGTTTCGCCATTATTTAAATGTACATAGCCTGCACGTGCATAGAAGTTTGCCACAATAGCAGAAAGGTCCATTGGGAAGGCATCCGGTCCGGGAAGCTCTTCCAAACGGTTAGACATCTCACGCAACGCTTGTGCCCATCGGGAGGTCGAGTCTGCCATAAGTAATACCTTTAGCCCCATGCTACGATAATACTCGGCAATGGTCATCGCCGTGTAAACCGATGCTTCACGGGAAGCTACTGGCATATTAGAAGTGTTAGCAATAATAATGGTACGTTCCATCAGCTTGCGTCCTGTATGCGGATCTACCAAGTGAGGAAACTCAGCGAAGATCTCCACCACCTCGTTGGCACGCTCACCGCAGGCTGCGATGATCACAATATCTGCTTCCGCCTGTTTAGAAATGGCATGCTGGAGCACCGTCTTGCCGGTACCGAACGGACCGGGGATAAAACCGGTACCACCTTCTACGATAGGGTTGACAGTATCAATCGTACGTACGCCTGTTTCTAGCAACTTGTATGGACGGGGTTTCTCTTTATAGCAGGTAATCGCCCGCTTAACCGGCCACCGCTGAATCATGTTAACCGTAATCTCCTTACCATCGGCATCAATCAAAACAGCCATGGTGTCATTTATCGTGTATTGTCCGGCAACAGCAACCTGTTTAACCGTATAGTTACCTTTAAATGTAAAAGGCACCATGATCTTGTGGGGTTGAAAGTTTTCATCCACTTCGCCCAACCAATCTCCGGCTCCTACCTTATCTCCTACTTTCGCCAGCGGTTTAAAATCCCACTTCTTATCATTATTCAACGCAAAGGTATAATCCCCACGTTTTAAGAATACACCATCCATTTTGTCCAGGTCGTTTTGCAGACCATCATAGTTGCGCGACAACATACCGGGACCGAGTGTTACTTCGAGCATGTGCCCTTCAAACTCAGCCTCGTCACCCACACGCATACCACGTGTACTTTCAAATACCTGTACAAAGGCATTTTTACCGATCACCTTAATTACTTCAGCCATCAGCCTAACGCCTGCAACGGAAATGTAACAGATCTCATTTTGAGAAACCGGCCCATCCACCTCTACGGTAACTAGGTTGGATACGATTCCTTTAACAATTCCTTTCGTAGCCATAACTATTTATTATTGTTTCTTTTAAATTCTTCCAAGGCACTCACACTCCCCTTCTTCATTGCCCCAACAAGGCTGCGGAAGGTCTTCTCGCCGGTAGCTCTGTCAAGGGTTACCCAGCGTTCAATCATTTCCAACTTCAACAGATAGGAGAAAACACTTTCAATATCAAACGGCTTGAAGAAGGTCTGATCGTCCAGCCACTGCCATTTGAGCAAATCTATCTTCTTTTCACGCATCATCAAGTCCGACTCCTCTGCAATACGGAGCAAGGCGGGCAGGTAGTCCACCATATCACCCAGTCCGAAATCACGTGCATTGGATGTACGGATACATTCAGCCACGTCATTCTCTCCCACGATGTAGTCGTTTTTATCAAATCCATGCTTACGGCAAGTTATGGCAGTAAGCATATTGCTTATGTTCAGATTTAGCTCAAACCATTCCCTAACAAACCTGTTTCTGCACTTTGCAGCGTAGCCATAATAGGCTGCTACCAAACGGTCTTCCCATGATAAAACAACATTATCCCCTTTCGCTTCGGCAGCAAGATACTGTTTGAAAAACTTAAGGAAATAAGGAGGGATATGCTTATTGATGGGTGGCAATTCTTCATTTTTAAGCGCTTCATAAAGCACATTGAACTCTTCAAAAGTGATACTTCCCCTCAAGTCCGGATCATGATCCGGATGATTAGCATATTCTATCACATTCTTGTTGTCAAATTTCAAAAAGAACAGATCGATTAGCTTTTTGTCTCCATACGACAATACTCCATCCAACTCATTCCTAAAATCCAGAACTGAGTAAGTTAGTTTACTATCATCAAGAGCAATAGTGGGAAGACCGGAAATTAAGTAATAATACTTACTCATAATCAGAACAGCATTTCCACCAATCCGGGACGAAGAAATTCTTTAAAGAATTCCACAAATTCATCTTCACCAAAACTTACTTTATAAGATCCGTCCGATGGAAGAATGGTAAAACCAGCGTCTTTTCCGTTTACCTTCTCTATCTTTATTCCTTTATTTAGTAATTCTTTTGCATTTGCCTCAAAATATTTGGTCAATGCTACCGCATCGGCTGTCTGGATAGTCAAGGCTTCATTCTTAGCCCATTGCTTTGTCATTTCAAGAATAACCTGCTGCATGAAAGCAGCATCTGAGACGATTGCCCTTACGTTTGCGGAGGCTATTTTCCCGGTTATAAGGTTTGTCACTTCGCTTTTAAGCGCTTCTACGGATTGGGCAGCAAACAGTTGAAGCTCGGCTTCCGTATTCTTCTTCAACTCGACAGCTTGCTTCTGCGCAGCAGCTACAATTTGTTTTGCTTCTGCTTCTGCTTCACTAAGAATAGCTTGCTTTTCTGCATTTGCACCGGCAATGATCCGCCCAGCTTCCTCGTTTCCTTTCTCTACTCCTTCGCGATAGATTTTGTCGGTCAGTTCCTGAATCTTTGTATCCATATCCAAATATGTTATTTAATTGTATTTTTCACTATATAAACGTCCGCAAAGTTATCATTTTCCTTGGACTAGCCTATAATTAATTGTGAAATCAAGCTAAAAAACATCTCCAATCAAAATATTACTTACTTTTGTAGTCTAAAATAAATCGATTATGTTCTCAATCAAACAAGCTACAACAAAAGACTGTGCCACCATACACGACTTGGCCTCTCGTATCTGGAGTCATACATATAATTCCATTCTCGCCCCTGATCAGTTAGACTATATGTTCGACATGATGTATGCTCCCCAAAACATTCTGGAGCAAATGAACGAGTTAAAGCATCTGTATTTCATCATATCTAAGAACGGCACACCTGCCGGCTACCTCTCCATCGAGCAAAAGGCAGATGATTTATATAACTTTCAAAAAATTTATTCCTTACCAGAGGTACATGGCTCCGGCATTGGTCGTTATATAATAGAACAAGGAATTGCTTACCTGAAAGGTATCCACCCCACCCCATTCACAATCGAGCTATATGTTAACCGCCACAACCTGGCTGTCGGCTTCTACCACCACATGGGTTTTCAGGAAATAGGCACGCGCGACCATGCTATTGGGAATGGGTATTATATGAACGACTACATTTTAAATTTATTCGTATCAGATAAGGATAACGAGAAAACAGAGTAGGTAAGACTCTTTATGGAAGCCGTTAGATGAAAGGTCTGGCTGAAGCGCCTTCTCATCAAGATAAAGATGAAGCAGTAAATCTATTCCACGTTTCACAC
>JAVVRI010000084.1:0-13788 GCA_036654795.1 Tannerellaceae bacterium | reverse complement strand
GTAATTACCATATTCAAGAACTTCCTTTTTATAGCAAAAATCTTTCAGAGAACGTCAAACTTAGATTTGAGGCATATAAGACGGATTTTATCCACCGTCAAAAACGGTTGTAACTGATACGGTTTCGGAGCAATGGCACGGTCTTTCCACGAGTAAAAGAAACGTTCTAGCGATGCGATACTGTATCCGTCCTGCCAGTGGTCGGATGTATCGTAGGGGTCGGCGAATATCAACGTGTCATCCCCACAGAACGTAGGCGTACCGTTGTTGTCAATGCCGATGATGACTATCCAGTGCCCATCCCAGTCACTCCATTCAGCTAGTACGGGGCGATTCTGTCGTAGCTGTGCCGTGAGCCATGCGGCAAAGGCTTCGGGTGACGGGAACGTAGGATAGAGGTTGCCTATATCGCAAGCCGGATACAAGTCGGTTTCTTTGACTAAATCAGCAGGAGTGTAGTCTGTGCGGTAGCTGGTGGCGACGATTTGGAAACTGTCACGTGAGGCAAAATAATCGTGCAAGGAGGCAAGCGAAGTGCCGTAATCCGCATACCGGCAGGCGGTGCCGGGCTGTGTGTCAGCCCGGCTACGGTCGGTCATGCTGTGCAGGGTGCAGGCAAGGCTCCATTCTGTTTCGTCTAAGCAACCGAAGTGCCGGAGTACCAGCAATGCGGCCACACAGCCGCACGACCATTCGGTAGTTTGCTGCATGGTGCGGAAACGGGGTAGTATCGTCAGCGTATCGTTGGACATCAGCGTGAAAAAATCAGAATTGACGTAATACGTCGAGTATGGGTTGTCTCCTTGTGAGGCGTAGCTATCGGCACCTCCTTGTGGATCATAGTCTTTACCCGTAGCGAGTGGGTGCTTTGCCTTGCCGGAACTGCTTACTTGCGCTCCGACTGTTTGCGGAGGAAAGAAAAACAAAAGTGCTGTGACGATTAAAATCAGTTGTTTCATGTGTATTGTCGGAAGACCTGTTTGATGTTTCAAATGTAGTTGTGAATGTAAAAATACAAAATATTTCAGAGTTAGACAAGCAATGTGCCGATAAAAACACCTTCATTAACTGTTACAGCTGAATAGGACTTATAAATGACTGTATGATAAGGGGTGCTGAACTTTAGAAATATATATGTTTGCACCTCGAAACATATATGCTTCGAGGTCGGTTAAGGCTTCCGAAAAAACTCTACTAAGCAGAAGGGCTGACGGAAGGGTTTGCAGAAGGAGAAGCGAAAGGTCTCGCGGAAGGAAAGTCCTTAATATGAAAGGAAACGGTATTTCTGCCAACATTGTCTCAGCCTGTACCGGCTTGACTATAAATGGGCATATTTTAGAGACGAAACAATACGACATTTGTTTGGCGAATAAAAATATTCTCGGATTTGTTTGCAGAAATAAAAAAGAGATGTATCTTTGCACCCGTTAACGAGAACAAAAAAGAACGTTAGCAGCAGAAGCCTGTTCTATAGTGTAATGGTAACACGTCAGTTTCTGGATCTGAAATTCTAGGTTCGAGCCCTGGTAGAACAACAACAAAGGAAGCTATTATAGCATTTCATGAAAATTTTTCTTCAAAGTATGCTATTATAGCTTCCTTTGTTTGTTTCTATTCGTCAACTTCCCCAAAGCATCCGCTTTTTCAACGTGTTTTTGCCTACTTTCCGCAGTTTGCTATTGGTTACCATCAAAATAATTCATAGTTTTGTGCAGTCGTTCATAGATTTAAACTAAATTGAAATATGAAGAATCTGATCATTATAGCAAGTTTGCTCCTTTCTGTGCCTCTGATGGCACAAACTAAAGTGGTAAAAAAGAGTGCGGTTAAAAGTAACAACTTCGGTATCACCTATTCACTACCTAAAACATCCCTACTAGTGGATGCGGAAGTTACGAAGGTAACCTGCAAAGCAGGCCCCTATTACAAATATGCAGAAAAGTATCTGGGGGTGAAAGATGCCGTAACAGATGACAAGGTGTATTATGAATTGGGAAAAGTAAACTTCACCAACAAAGGATTGCCGGATGCAGACAATACCTATATTATTGAGTTTAAAGCTGGCACAGTGGCTCCTTATGCCTATCTGACTGAAGAAGGGTTGCTCTGCTCCATCAATACGGAATATGAGTTGGGAAAGACAGCAAATGCCGCAAAAGATAAAAACGGAGTGAAAGAACAGGTAACAAACGCTTCGGTGCTCTCCGAAGAACTGCTTATGGCCGGATCTACCGCCAAACAGGCTGAGGTTGCCGCCAAACAAATCTACCGCATCCGTGAAAGCCGCCTCAACATCCTAACGGGTGAGGCGGAGAATATTCCACCCGATGGCGACGCCATGAAGCTCGTCATTCAACAATTGGAAGAACAGGAAAAGGCGTTGAGCAACCTCTTCACCGGCCTGATCACCAAAGAAACCGACCATTACGAAGTTAGCATCGTGCCAAACGATAACTTGGATAAAGAGGTGCTTTTCCGCTTTTCCGAACAGTTAGGTATTGTCGCTGCGGACGATTTGGGCGGCACTCCCATCTACATGAACCTAAAGGCTACCGAACGCGCCGCTGTCATGGATGCCAAAGAGGCTGAGAAAAAAGAAAAGGGCTTGAAGGGCATCATCTACAACATACCCGGAAAGGCTATCGTAGAAATTGTAATGAACAAAAAGACTTTATACAAAGGCGAAGCACAAATTGTGCAATTCGGAACACATGAAGGACTTGCTCCCGTCATGTTTGAAGATAAAAAAGCGCCGGTAAAGGTGCTCTTCTATCCCGAAACGGGCGCCATTAAACAGATTATTCAATAGTTTATAAACCTAATACCAAAAGACTACACATGTTAAAAGGACATCCTAAAGGATTATTCATCCTTGCGCTTGCAAACATGGGGGAACGCTTCGGCTACTACACCATGTTGGCTATTTTCGTTTTATTTATTCAAGCTAAGTTTGGTTTCGACACCAGCACAACAAGTACTATTTTCTCAAGCTTCTTAGCTTTAGTTTATTTCTTGCCTTTCTTTGGGGGGATCATTGCCGACCGCTTTTTGGGGTATGGCAAGACCATTATTCTGGGTATTGTCATTATGTTTATCGGATACTTCCTGCTGGCCGTGCCAACAGGAACGGACGAAGTTGCCAAACTGATGATGTTTGGTTCGTTAGGGCTGATTGCGATTGGTACCGGTTTCTTTAAAGGAAACATTCAGGCACTGGTTGGTAATCTGTACGACGACCCGCGTTACAGTTCGAAGCGCGACTTGGCCTTTAGTATTTTCTATATGTGTATCAACATCGGTGCTTTCTTTGCTCCTAGCGCAGCAGAGGCCGTGTCGAACTACTTCCTGGCAAAGAGTAATTTGTTTTACAGCTCACAGTTGCCGGCATTGGCACACCAATTGTCCAACAACACAATCACTGCTGAAGGAACAAAGCAACTATCAGCACTAGTAGAAGCACAACCGGCCTGGCAACAAATCGGAAACATACCGGACTTCTGTACCTTCTACATCGACAAGCTATCCGAGGCATACAACTACGGTTTTGCAGTAGCCTGCCTGTCGTTGGTTATCTCTATCTTTATCTTTATCGCCTTCCGTAGCACCTATAAGTCTGCAGACGTAACGGCTATCCAACAGGCCGCTGCCGACAAGGCTTCGGGTACGAAGTCCACCGTTGTAGAGCTTAGCCCGGCTGAGACGAAAGAGCGCATCATCGCCCTTTGCCTTGTGTTTGCCGTAGTGATCTTCTTCTGGATGGCCTTCCATCAGAACGGCTTAACGATGACCTTCTTTGCACGAGACTACACGATGAATCAGATTTCGGGCTTCAACCGAATTGGTTTCTCACTGGGTTCATTAGTATTGTTTATCTTTGCGTTCTACGGACTACTGTCTATGACGCAGAGTGGCTCATTAAAGGCAAAGATCATTGCAGCCATCGTAATGGCGCTCAGTCTTGGCGGCCTCAGCACGATATATGGCAATATGCCGGAGACGATCACCATTTCCCCGCAGATCTTCCAGCAGTTTAACCCTTTCTTTATTATCGTCCTGACCCCGCTATCAGTAGGATTGTTTACCTACTTGGCAAATAAGAAGAAAGAGCCTTCCGCACCACGTAAAATTGGTATGGGTATGTTGATTGCTGCGATTGCATTTATTACCCTTTCCATTGGTTCAATCGGACTTATCACGCCGGATCAGTTAGCTGCTACAGGCGGATCAAGCGAATCGCTCGTATCACCAAATCTGCTGATCAGCACATATTTTATGTTGACGATTGCCGAATTGTTCCTTAGTCCGATGGGACTGTCGTTCGTATCCCGCGTAGCACCTCCTAAGTATAAGGGGATGATGCAGGGAGGCTGGCTGGCCTCTACAGCGATAGGTAACTATCTGGTTGCGATTATCGGTTACCTTTGGGGTGGACTTGAGTTGTGGATATTGTGGGGTGTATTGGTTGTTTGCTGTCTATTGGCAGCCGCCTTTATCTTCTCCATTATGAAACGACTGGAAAAGGTTTCACAATAAGCATCAAAAGAGAGACAAGATGAAGAAGCAAGCTGCCCATCGCCCCTTAACACTCCGCTTTAGAAGATGGAGCCGGAAGGGGTATGCAGCTTTCTGCAGCCTGCAACGAACGGTTACGATTGGTTGCCTCCGGATAGGTATCTGCGAGCAGTCACTGAGCAAGAACTGCGTACTACACGCTTCTGCCACCAGGACAGCCACAACAAATTGTTCGGAAGACGAGGAGGAAAACGGCTGCCTGCAGCATCTGCGACAGACGGATACAGAACGATTGCTTCTAGCACTCGGCCTGCTCCCCATCACCACAGCCAAACGAACAGCGGCTGCGGCTGGACGGACAGCTACTTCTTTTCATACATAACTTTCGCAAAGAGCGGAAAGTGTTCGGTGTACAACCGGATACTTTCCGCTCTTTGTTTATATACACCTATACATTATATAGCTAGATTAAGAAACAATGATTGAAAAACTAGAACAACAAGTCCTCGACGGCTACCGGATCAACGAAGTGGAAGCACTCCTCCTCGCCAGCCAGCCGGACAAAGAGGCACTTTACAAAGCTGCCTACCGGATCACACGCCACTTTATGGGCAATAAGTTCGATACCTGCTCCATCATCAATGCCAAAAGCGGCAATTGTAGCGAGGACTGCAAGTGGTGCGCACAAAGCGGACATTACACGACGAAAGCAACCCTTTATCCACT
Source organism: Tannerellaceae bacterium (assembly GCA_036654795.1). Taxonomy (GTDB): domain Bacteria; phylum Bacteroidota; class Bacteroidia; order Bacteroidales; family Tannerellaceae; genus JAVVRI01. The sequence continues at coordinate 8,550 of JAVVRI010000084.1, read as the reverse complement.
CCTCTCGGCAGAGGAGTGCACACATCACGCTACGCATAATCACCAGCAGGGCATCGGTCGCTTCGCCCTTGTTACAAGTGGTAAGCGGGTGTCCGACAGAGAGCTGGAAAGCATCACCGCAACCGTCCGCCGGATCAAGCAAGAGAGCCCTGTAAAATGTTGCGCCTCCATGGGACTACTGACCCGCGAGCAACTGCAAGCCCTCCACGATAGCGGTGTGGAGAACTACCATTGCAACATCGAAACCGCCCCTTCCTACTTCCCCAGCCTCTGTACAACGCATACCATTGAGCAGAAGATGGAGACTATCCACACAGCACGAAACATCGGTTTCCGCATCTGCTCCGGTGGTATTATCGGCATGGGCGAAACGATGGAGCAACGCATCGAGATGGCGCTATACCTTCGTAAGGAAGGTATCTTATCTATTCCACTAAATATGCTGCAACCGATCCCCGGTACGCCGCTGGCCAATACACCGGCAATGACAGAAGAGGAATATCTGACCACCATCGCCCTGTTCCGCTTTATCAACCCAACGGCCTACCTGCGCTTCTCCGGTGGACGGGCACTGCTTTCCGAAGAGACACAGCGCAAAGCATTACGAATCGGCATCAACTCCGCCATTATCGGCGACCTGCTCACCACCATTGGCAGCCGCGTAGAAGAAGACAAACGCCTCTTCACCTCCGAAGGCTATTCATTAACCGAAGAAACCGACTGGGCTGAATGATGACAACAGAAGAATTACTAAGCTACGACCGCGAACACGTCTGGCATCCATATACCTCTACAATTGATCCGCTACCGGTCTATCCCGTAGCCCATGCAGAAGGCGTCATCATCACCCTAGCCGACGGACGAAAACTGGTGGACGGCATGTCCTCTTGGTGGGCAGCCGTGCATGGATATAACCATCCCGTCCTCAACGCCGCCGCCGAAGCACAGCTGCATCGGATGAGCCACGTCATGTTTGGCGGCTTCACACACGAACCGGCTGTCGAGCTGGCTGCCCGGTTGCTTCCACTCATGCCTCCCTCCATGGACAAGATCTTCTTTGCAGACAGCGGCTCCGTTGCCGTAGAGGTAGCACTCAAGATGGCCATCCAATACTGGCAGGCACAAGGAGAGACGAAGAAACATGCCTTCGCCACCATCCGTAGCGGATACCACGGCGACACGTGGCATGCAATGTCGGTTTGCGATCCGGTAACAGGGATGCACGGATTGTTTGCCGGCAGCCTGCCGGTGCAGTACTTCATCCCGCAACCCTCCGTCCGATATGGCGAGGAATGGAGGGAAGAAGCCATGGCGCCCCTCGCCGATCTGCTAGAAAAGCATAGCGACGAGCTTGCCGCCCTGATACTGGAACCCATCGTGCAGGGGGCTGGGGGGATGTACTTCTACTCTCCGACCTTTCTTGTTCGGGCGAGGGAGTTATGCAACCGTCACAACGTGCTCCTGATCTTCGACGAGATAGCCACCGGCTTCGGCCGTACCGGAAAGCTCTTTGCCTCGGAACACGCCGGCGTGGAGCCGGACATTATGTGCATAGGCAAAGCACTAACGGGTGGATACCTCACACTGTCCGCCGCCTTGACCAGCAAAACAGTGGCCGACACCATATGCAGTGGCGAAGCGGGTTGCTTTATGCACGGACCTACCTTTATGGCGAATCCATTAGCCTGCGCTATTGGCTGCGCTTCGGTAGATCTGCTGATTGCGAGTCATTGGCAGGAAAAGGTACAGGCCATAGAGGCGCAACTACGTCGCGAACTAGCCCCCGCTGCCGCCTTCGACGGTGTGAAGGAGGTACGCGTACTGGGTGCCATCGGCGTATTGGAGATGAAAGAGCCGGTCAACATGGCCGTCCTGCAAAGCCGCTTCGTGGAAGAGGGTATCTGGGTGCGCCCCTTCGGACGCATGGTCTACCTGATGCCCCCCTTTATCATCCGGCCGGAAGAGCTTAGATGCCTGACAAACGGACTGCTCAACGTAATAGGCAAACACACCGATCATTAAGAAAGAGATAAGAAATGAAACAATACGACCTACTACTGGACAACCTCCGGGCGACAGGTAACCTCCGCCAACTGCCAGAGGTAGAGTATCAAGGTAAAGAGATACTGAAAAGCGGGCAACGAATGCTGAATCTTTCGGGCAACGACTACCTCGGCTTAGCGCTGCGCACCGACCTACGCAACCGCTTTCTGGAGGAGTTGCGGGAGACGGAGCTTCCGCTTAGCTCCTCGTCCTCGCGCCTACTGACCGGTAACTATCCTGTCTACACCCGCTTAGAAGCACATATGGCGGAACGCTTCGGGCGCGAAGCCGTGCTACTATTCAACAGTGGCTATCACGCCAACACGGGTATATTGCCCGCACTGGCCGACAAGCACACACTGATCCTGGCCGACAGACTGATACATGCTAGCCTGATAGACGGCATCCGCCTGAGCGGTGCCCCTTTCAACCGCTTCCGTCATAATGACTATGCGCATCTGGAGGAGATACTACGAAGGTCGGCTGGCGAATACGAGCAAATAATCGTCGTAACCGAAAGCATCTTCAGCATGGATGGCGACGTGGCAGACCTCCGCCGGCTGGTCGCACTCAAAAAGGACTATCCCAATCTCTGCCTCTATGTGGACGAAGCACATGCCATCGGCGTACGCGGTGCAACAGGGCTGGGCGTTGCTGAGGAGCAAGGTTGCATCGAGGAGATAGACCTACTAGTCGGAACCTTCGGAAAGGCACTGGCTTCGATGGGTGCCTACGTGGTATGCAGCCGGATGGTGAGGGAATATCTGATCAACACCATGCGTCCGCTGATCTTCAGCACCGCTCTGCCGCCGGCGCAAGTAGCGTGGACGGAGTTTATCTTCAGCCGTCTCGATTCCTTCAACCAAGAGCGGAGACAGCTGGAAACCGTTGCCGCCTTGCTACGTACCGCCCTTCACGGACGAGGGGGTGAGATAAGCAACAGCCACATCGTCCCCTACCTATTGGGCGAAAACGACGTCTGCATCCGCCGGGCGGAGGAACTGCAAGCAGGCGGCTACTACTGCCTGCCCGTCCGACCACCAACGGTGCCGCAAGGCACATCGCGTATCCGCTTCTCCCTCACGGCAGCCCTTACGCTTGACGAGGCAAAGAGATTAACAAATCAATTGACAATGAATAATTGACATAGGCAAGATGAAAACAGATAAACTGACTGACCGATATAAGAAACGACTCATTTTATTCTTCGGAGGATGGGGAACGCGCCCCGAACAGTTCGCCGGATTGCAAGTAGGAAAGGAGACGAACCGCTGGATTAGCTATGACTACACCCAGCCCCCCCAAAGACCGGAAGGACTGGCTGAGGAGTTGATGAGCTATCAAGAGGTGCATGTGGTCGCTTGGTCGCTTGGCGTATGGGCAGCAGAGGAGGCAGCGCAAAACTTCCCCTTCCACTTCACCTCCGCCACCGCTATTAATGGCACCTCCTGCCCAATCAGTAACACATTGGGCATACCGGAAGCCACCTTTCAAGGGACGTTGGAGGGACTTTCGCCCGAAAGCCTCAGCCGCTTCAACCGTCGGATGTGTGGCAGTCGCGACGTGTTAGCACGTTATGACAGCCTACCCGCCCGCCCCTTTCCAGAACTGAAAGACGAATTGGCCGCCCTCAACATGCGCATCCATCAAAGCAAAGGACAACAAGCGGACAACCTCTGGACGCAAGCCATCCTCTGCACGGACGACCGCATCTTCCCCATCGAGAACCAACGCCGCTTCTGGCAAGACCGTTGCCCCCTCACCGAACTGAAGGCTCCGCACTATCCGTTTCACCTTTTTAATAGTTGGGAGGAACTATGGAAGAGATAACTACCCGGCGCATACACCAACGCTTCGCCCGTGCCTTGGAGAGCTACGACCATCATGCCGAAGCGCAACATCGCATCAGCCTTCATCTGGCCAAGCTGCTAACCACCTATGGCGAAAGACATTTTAGCCGGGCGCTGGAAATTGGCTGCGGCACGGGGGGCTTCACCCGCTGTCTGAAAAGTTGCTGCACCATAGACGAATGGGTACTAAACGACCTCTGTCCCGAATGCACCAAGCCGATTAGTCACCTCTTTCCCGGAGGGATGCCGGAGTTCATAGCCGGCGATGCCGAAACAGTGGACTTTCGCCCATCGTTCGATCTGATCGCCTCCGCCTCCGCCTTTCAGTGGATCAAGGATCAGGAACACTTCATCGGGCGGCTGGCCGAACTGCTTCGCCCATCAGGTAGGCTCTTCTTCAGCACCTTTGCCCCCGGCAATCTGGAAGAGATACACCGGTTGACCGGATGCGGGCTGTGCTATCCCTCCGCCGAGCAACTAACCAACTGGCTCCGCCCCTATTTCCACCTGCTCCATGTGGAGGAGGAGGAGATCATCCTCCGGTTTGCGCATCCGCTCGATGTGCTTCGCCACTTAAAACAAACCGGCGTAACAGCCACGGCAAACGACATTGCTTGGACGCGCAGCCGACAAACAGACTTCTGCCGGCGCTATACGCAACAGTATGCCACAGCAGACCAACAAGTAACACTCACCTACCGCCCCCTCTACATCGTGGCGGTAAAAAGATAAAACAAACATGAATGGAAAAGTAATCTTCGTATCAGGTATTGATACAAACATCGGCAAGACATTTGCCACCGGCATCATTGCCCGCGCATTGGCAGCTAAAGGCAAAAAAGTAATCACCCAAAAGATGGTACAAACAGGCTGTACAGAAGTATCTGAGGACATCGAAATGCACCGCCGCCTACAAGGCATCCCCTTCACTGAGGAGGATCGTGAGGGACTAACCTGTCCCTACATCTTCACCTACCCCTGTTCGCCCCACATGGCAGCAGAGCGCGATGGCCGCTTGCTGGATGTCGCTGTCATCACAGCCGCCACACGCCGCCTGCAAAAACAGTTCGAATACGTTCTGTTGGAAGGAGCCGGCGGACTGATGGTGCCTATCGACCGTAAAAGTCTCACCATCGACTACGTAAAAGAGCAAGGTTATCCCCTCCTGCTCGTCACCTCCGGCAGGCTCGGCAGTATCAGCCAAACGCTATTAAGCCTCTTTGCTTGTGCTCAGTATGGCATCCGCGTACAAGCCGTCATCTACAACCTCAGTCCCGCAACGGACGAGCTGATCACTGCCAACACGTTGGAATACCTGCAAGGCTACCTCAACAATCACTTCCCCGACACCGCCCTCATCACCCTACCCGAAATACAGATGGGCGACGAAGATAGCTCTTTCGACCTCGAAGCATGGTTGGTATGAAAACAAAACATCCATGCTTTGGGCTCAAAGCATGGATGTTTTTATTCTTTTAGTTCTGTTCTTTCAGGATCACATCGTGCGCACCGCCTTCTACGATGCTGGTAGAAGAGACGAGGGTAATCTTAGCATGCTGTTGTAACTCCTCAATGGAAATCGAACCACAACTGCACATCGTGGCCTTGATCTTACCTAAGGTGATAGCCAAATTATCTTTCATCTTACCGGCATAAGGCACATAGCTATCTACGCCCTCCTCAAACTTGAGGGATTCAGTGCCGCCCATGTCGTAACGCTGCCAGTTTTGGGCGCGGTTCGAACCTTCGCCCCAATATTCTTTTACATAATTGTTTCCGAGACGAAGTTTCTTCGTAGGCGATTCGTCGAAGCGGGCGAAGTAACGTCCCATCATCAAGAAGTCTGCCCCCATAGCCAGTGCCAATACCATGTGATAATCGTGTACCAATCCGCCATCGCTACAAATAGGTACGTATATTCCTGTTTTTTTTGCGTATTCGTCACGGGCAGTAGCTACGTCTATCAAAGCGGTGGCTTGTCCTCGACCGATCCCTTTTTGTTCGCGAGTGATGCAAATAGAACCGCCACCAATGCCAACTTTAATAAAGTCTGCTCCCGCCTCAACAAGGTAGTTGAAGCCATCTTTGTCCACTACGTTTCCGGCACCCACCATCACTTGGTCGCCATATTTTTCTTTAATCCAACGCAATGTTTGAGCCTGCCATTCTGAATAACCGTCTGAAGAGTCAATGCAGAGTATATCTACACCAGCTTCCACAAGGGCGGGAACGCGCTCGGTATAATCGCGTGTATTGATGCCTGCGCCTACCAGCAACTTCTTGTCGGCACCATCGGACAGTTCGTTCGGATTGTCGCGGTGACTATCGTAATCCTTGCGGAATACGAAGTAGGCCAGATTCTGATCTTTGTCTATAATAGGCAACGTATTAAGCTTATGATCCCAAATAATCCGATTAGCCTCGGTGAGCGATATGCCCATATTTCCAACAATCAATTTGGAGTAAGGGGTCATGAAATCAGCCACACGCGTATGAGAAGCATCCTTCTCAACACGATAGTCGCGGCTAGTTACCAGACCGAGCAACTTTCCATTCGGAGTACCATCATCAGTGATACCGATCGTAGAGTGTCCGGTTCTTTTAACCATGGCAATCACATCTTTCAAGGTATTGTCCGGTGTCAGATTTGAATCGCTCAGTACGAAACCGGCTTTAAATTTCTTCACCTTCCTCACCATCTCCGCTTGTGTGTCGATTGGTTGGGAACCAAATATAAATGAAAGTCCGCCATTACGAGCCAACTCAATAGCCAGTTCGGAACCAGACACTGATTGCATGATTGCCGAAACAAAGGGAATGTTTAATTCGATTACAGACTTTTCTCCTGCTTTGTGCTTTACAAGCGGCGTTTTTAATGAAACGTTGGAAGGAACACACTGCTTAGTGGTTAAACCCGGAATAAGTAAATATTCGCCAAAGGTTCTTGATACATCGTTTAAGAAAATTGCCATATGATTTTTATTATTTACTGGATGAAAGAATAATTGTGCAAAAGTAGCTAATTCCGCTTTATCTACAGAACATTTCCCGCTAAATATTGCTAGAATGCCGTATTTTTGTCAGAGAGATAGTCTATCATCCGGAGAATAGCACGGCTGCATGCCGGGCAGAACGGGGCGTAATCGCGCATCATGCAATGATCCATCGGGCGGTAGATTCCTTTACTCAGATATCCTCCTCCTTCAAACACACCGGCTTGCTCTTTGTACGCATCGTCCAAAGGAGTCGGGATAGGCAAATTGGCCGGTAAGAGGTCTTTCCACTTCTCGTCAAAGTCCACCAGCGTCGTAATATTAGGTTCCCAAGGCTCGTATTTGAGGTTATAAAAGTCGTTATAGGCAACAGCAGAGGAGAAATATTCATCCGCCAAGCCGGCAAAGCTATGTCCCAGTTCATGCAGGAAGACGGACAATGTGCGCGCATGATCAGCCGTGCCCATTGCATAGAAGTTATACATTCCCCCGCCCCCGTAGGTGTCGGTATTGACAAGGATAAAGATGGCATCGCAGGGAACGTTCCATACAGCATCGCGCACAGGCTTCATATCCTGCGTTGTTAGGTATCGGTCGATACCGAAAGTGTAGTACCCGGAGTTCATGCTTGTGTTCTTGAAAACACCTTTGCCGGAAACATCTGTGCCCGATTCGGCAGAAAGGCTGCCCACTGCCCAGACGTTAAAGTCCTCCCGGCGGCTGTTATATGGCGCGGCGGCGAAGAGCGCTTCTGTAAAACGGCGGGCGTCAGCTTCAAATTTATCCTGCTCAGCTGCCGTATATCCTTCAGCAAGGAAGACAAGATCCACCTTTCCGGTGGGCTCGCCTTTATACTGTATTTTCATCACCCGGTTCTCAGCCAGTTTGTCACGGTTGATGAAGATACTTGTCGGATCGACTTCTTGCCTAAGAAGGGGATGAAACTGCATGTCGACCTTGCTACGAGCCATTATTTCGAGGGTAACGCTGCTCTTTGGATAGGGCACAATGACCGTATTGTTCCAAGATTGTGTCTCAGTTTTGGCCTGATCGGTGGTAAGCCACTCCTCAAACAAAGTATTAAATCCGCGCGAGTAAATCAGCTGCGCGCTGGCTTTGTCGTATACATTAATATAATAACCTCCATAATTGAAGCCATCTATTAGGTTCTTTACGGGTCCGCTCCATAGCGGTTCTTCCCGCAATTGCTGTATAGCGGCAGCCTGAGACGTCGCGTTTCCGCTCAGTGCAAAGTCCACCCGCAGGCTTTTATTCATAAAATAAGAATCAAAATCCACTTGCGCCTGAAGGTTCAGACAGCAAATCAAAGCAATCAATAGGAGATAAATCTGTGTTTTCATATTACAATCTGTGTTTAATCATGATTCAATACAATCTAACTGTATTTGTTGCGAAAGATACAATTTATTAAAAGAAGACACAAATAATGACAGTGCAGATTCAAATAGCAAGTGCAATTCGGTCAAGGCTGCATAGAAAAAAGTCCACTAAATGGAAGCGCCTTTTGCTGAAAGTTTCTATCTTTGTGACAATATATTAAACAAGTGCAGCTATGAATGAGGACAATTATATTCGGTTCGATTGGGCGGTAAAGAGGCTTCTTCGCAACAAGGCCAACTTTGGTGTGCTGGAAGGCTTCTTAA
>JAVVRI010000083.1:0-14037 GCA_036654795.1 Tannerellaceae bacterium | reverse complement strand
GAAGAGGAGCTCAGTCATGCAAAGGCTTACGACCACTTCCAATTCCAGCGCATCGGTTACTTCAATTTAGACCCGGACAGTAAGGAAGGAAAGCTTGTATTCAACCGCACCGTCTCTTTGAAGGATACTTGGAGCAAGGTAAAAGACAAGTAGGGTTATAGAAACATCACAATTAAAAAACGAAATGGACATGGATGATATCTCACAATTGTTAGACCGCTTTCTGTTTGCAAAGAAAGAAGGAAAAGCAGCCTATTTCGATGCAGACGAAATAGACGACTTGCTAATACATTTTGACGAGGACGACGACAACGAGAATTACGCGGAAGCCTTGACTCTCGGATTGAAGCTCCATCCGGACAATATGAATCTGAAGATCAAACAATGTAGGCAGTATTTGGATGAAGAAGAACTGATCAGCGCTGAAAAGATGCTGAAAACATTGAGTGATCCGGGTAATGTGGATCTGGATATGGTTCGGTTGGAGTTTTATACCATGTCGAATCGTTTTTGTGATGTTATGACCTATACCAATCAACTGATTGCCGATGATTGCGAGTATCTGGAAGATATCTTCGAAGAGCTTGTTCCTGAGATTGAACAGTTAGGACAAGAAAAGTGGACACTAATCTATCTGAATTTGGGTTTGACTCTCTTTCCTGACAATTTGGAGCTGTTGGACAATCGCTGCTTTTATCTGGAATCAAAAGGGCAACTCAAGGAAGCGGCTCAAGTGTGTAATCAGATGATCGACCAGAACCCCTACTCCAGCGAGTATTGGCTCATGTTGGGGCACATCTACTCGTTGCTTGCCGACTTCGATAAATCCATTGAGGCTTACGACTTTGCCATTACCTGCAACGAATCCAACAGTGAGATAAAAATGCTTAAGGCTTATTGTTTATACATGAATGATAATTTAGATAAGGCCATTGAGACATATCTAGAGGTAGACCCGAATGCAGTCAGACATATATCTATCCCGGATCTGGTTGCCGAATGTTACATAAAGCAAGGAAAATACGAAGAGTCCTACCAAACAGTAAAGGACAGAATGCTTGAGATAAAGGCGAGTAACAAATGTGAAAACGAAACAGACGAGACGTTTATAAATTATGCACACGCCTGCGTAGAAACTGGGCGCCTTCACGAAGCAGCTGAAACTATAGAAACAGCCAATAAGTTATTTCCAAAGAATCAACGCATACTATTCTTGTTGTTAATGCTCTATATGGACGAACACCGTGCAAGGGATGCCGACGAAATAGAGGCTGAGCTTATCAACATGTATTACGACAAGGAATACAAGGATCCAAATGACGATGAAAATCTTTTTCAGGCTGCCCAACTCTATTTCCTCAGAGGCAATCTGAGACGAGCAGCCAAATATTACGACCGTATACTGGCTTTAAATTCAAGGATACCCTATATACGCATTTATGCTGCAATTGCATACCTATCTATTAACCAAACAGGAAAATTCCGTGCCCAATACAGTCTGTGTACAGACGAAGAAATTATAGAATATATGAAAAGGACCGGAGTAAAGATAACCAAAGAGGATTTACATCAAACCCAAGAGAATGGTATGCCCGTTCCGCCGGATATAATAATCCGCACAATATATAAGGACCCAAAGTATAACATTTACAATTAAAAACATAGCATGAACAGAACAATCAAAGATTATGGCCTACTAGTGCTGAAAGGCATGGGAATGGGGGCGGCCGATGTTGTGCCCGGTGTATCGGGCGGTACCATTGCTTTTATAGTAGGTATATATGAAGAGTTGCTTAATTCCATCAAGAGTATCAACGCAACAACCCTACGACTACTTTTTACGCTCAAAATAGCTGCTTTCTGGAAAGCGATAAATGCTAGTTTTCTGTTCTCCATTGTTGGGGGAATTGCCATCAGCATCTTTTCGCTGGCTAAGCTGATCACTTATCTGCTGGAGTTTCATCCTGTATTGGTCTGGTCGTTTTTTTTCGGACTGGTGCTGGCCTCCACATGGTTTGTCTCCAAAGACATCCGGCAATGGAACTGGAAAACGATACTAAGCTTCATCATTGGAACAATCGGGGCATACTACATAACAGTTGCTACCCCGACTGAGACGCCTACCAACCTGCTTTTCATCTTCCTTTGCGGCGCCATTGCCATTTGCGCAATGATTCTACCGGGCATTTCGGGTAGTTTTATATTGGTGCTTCTGGGTAAGTACTTCTACGTAATGGAGGCAGTCAAAACGTTTAACATCCCGGTGATACTGACTTTTATAGCAGGTGCAGCTATCGGCATCACTAGCTTTTCGCGAGTACTGTCCTATGCGTTGCGTCGGTTTCACGACACGACCATCGCCGTGCTGGCCGGCTTTATGCTGGGCTCACTTAACAAGGTATGGCCGTGGAAAGAGACGCTCGAAACATTTACCGACAGCCATGGTGTGCTAAAACCTTTAGTAGAAAGTAACACGATGCCGAATCATTTGGTTGGCGAGGCCGTTGCACTCATGATAGCAGGTTTTCTCATCGTCTACCTTCTCGAAAAATTATCCACCAAAGAGGCAAAAGCATAACTTATATCCGGATTATTATTCCGGATATTTGAGAAAATAACGCTAGCAAGCAAAAACCAGTGTATCTGAATATAGGATAATTAAAGTAAAAATGAATTCGTTTAGAAAGAATTTACTAACTTTGACGGCCAGATACAGAAAGCATTTGTATCTGGCTAATTTGATTTTACACTAAATTATATAAAGATATGGCAAAAATAAAAGGGGCTGTTGTTGTTAACACAGAACGATGCAAAGGGTGTAATCTCTGCGTTGTTGCCTGCCCTTCGGATGTATTGGAACTACATCCACGAGAGGTGAATAACAAAGGTTATCACTATGTATATATGAAAAATCCGGATGCTTGCATTGGTTGTGCCAGTTGTGGACTGGTTTGCCCGGATGGATGTTTAACCATTTACAAAGTAAAACTATAACAACATCATGGCAGAAGATATAAGACTTATGAAGGGAAACGAAGCCGTTGCACATGCCGCCATACGCTGCGGTGTGGACGGATATTTCGGATACCCTATCACTCCCCAATCAGAGATATTGGAAACATTGATGGCAGAAATGCCTTGGAAAACGACCGGTATGGTGGTACTTCAAGCTGAAAGTGAAGTAGCCGCAATTAATATGGTATATGGCGGTGCCGGAACAGGTAAACGCGTGATGACCTCCTCCTCCAGCCCCGGCATCAGTTTAAAACAAGAAGGAATCTCTTACATAGCAGGCGCCGAATTGCCGTGCCTCATTGTAAACGTAATGCGTGGCGGTCCCGGACTAGGAACTATTCAGCCCAGTCAAGCTGACTACTTCCAAACCGTAAAAGGTGGTGGACATGGCGACTACCGTCTGATCACACTAGCTCCCTCCTCGGTGCAAGAGATGGCTGACTTCGTAGGCCTAGGATTGGATTTAGCCTTTAAATATTCGAACCCCGCCATTATTCTGGCAGACGGAATCATTGGCCAGATGATGGAGAAAGTAGTACTTCCACCCTTCCGCGAGCGTAAAACAGAAGCTGAAATCCGCGAAGAATGCCCTTGGGCTACGCAAGGCAAGACGGGTGGACGCAAGCCAAACATTATCACTTCGCTGGAGCTTGATCCTGCAATTATGGAGGAAAACAACAATCGCTTCCAAGCCAAGTATCGCCGCATTGAAGAGGCCGAAGTACGTTACGAAGAGTTCCATTGCGATGATGCGGAATATCTGCTGGTCGCCTTCGGTTCATCTGCCCGTATCTGCCAAAAGGTAGTAGAGAACGCACGTGCAGAAGGTATTCGCCTCGGCCTACTCCGTCCTATCACACTTTGGCCATTTCCCAAACATGCTATTGAGGCCTATGCGCACAAAGTAAAAGGTATGCTGTCTGTCGAACTCAACGCAGGTCAGATGGTAGAAGATATACGCCTCGCTGTGAACGGACAAATACCGGTAGAACATTTCGGACGCCTCGGCGGCATCGTGTTTACTCCGGACGAGATACTGGTAGCACTTAAAAATAAGTTAATAAAATAAGCGTATGTTTCGTAAAAGTAAAGCGGACGAGATACTCACCCTTCTGTTTATGCTACTGGCCATAGCGACCGTAGTTTGTTACTTTGCGATAGATAATCGCTTGGCATTCCTCTATTGTGGTGGGGCTGCTGTTGGCCTCCGACTGATACAGTATATAATGAGATTTGTGAAATAAAAACAATTCAAGGATAATGGAACTCAACGAAATAATTAAACCGGAAAACCTGGTATACACCAAGCCCAGGCTGATGAACGAGAACGCCATGCACTACTGCCCCGGATGTAGTCACGGCGTAATACATAAGCTGATTGCGGAGGTCATTGAAGAAATGGGACTCGAAGATAAAACCATCGGCATCTCTCCTGTAGGCTGCGCCGTATTCGCATATAACTATCTGGATATTGACTGGATAGAAGCGGCTCACGGTCGTGCGCCCGCTATCGCTTCAGCCGTAAAGAGATTGAATCCGGACAAAATGGTATTCACTTATCAAGGTGACGGCGACTTGGCTGCCATCGGTACGGCAGAGACCATCCATGCCGCCAACCGTGGCGAAAACATTGTAATCGTATTTGTAAACAATGCAATCTACGGCATGACTGGTGGACAAATGGCACCGACTACTTTGGAGGGCATGGCCACCTCCACCACTCCTTACGGACGTGACATTGCCCTGAACGGTTATCCGCTCAAGATCGGTAATCTGCTAGCTCAATTGGAAGGTACTTGCCTCGTGACACGACAGAGCGTACATACCGCTGCCGCTGTTAAAAAAGCAAAGAAATACCTGCGTAAAGCCTTCGAAAACGCAATGGCAGGTAAAGGAACTTCGGTTGTGGAGTTTGTCTCTACCTGCTCGTCCGGTTGGAAGACTACGCCCGAAAAGGCAAACGAATGGATGGTGGAAAACATGTTTCCCTTCTATCCTCTTGGCGACTTAAAGAACAACGAATAACGAGATTAGCACATTTATTTAAGATGAAACAAGAAATAATTATAGCCGGATTTGGCGGACAAGGTGTACTGTCGATGGGTAAGATACTGGCCTATTCCGGACTAATGGAAGGCAAAGAGGTTAGCTGGATGCCATCCTATGGACCTGAACAGCGTGGGGGTACGGCAAACGTAACTGTTATTCTAAGCGATGAACCAATCAGTTCGCCTATCCTGAACGAATACGACATTGCCATCATTTTGAACCAACCTTCAATGGATAAGTTTGAAGGAAAAGTAAAGCCGGGTGGCATCTTGATCTATGACGGATACGGCATACATACCCCTGTAAAGCGTACAGATATTAGTGCTTATCGTGTGGACGCAATGGATGTAGCTACCGAGATGAAAAACGAAAAAGCATTTAACATGCTTATTCTGGGCGGCTTACTCAAGATTGTTCCAATGGTGAAACTGGAAAACGTATTGCTAGGACTAAAAAAGTCCCTGCCCGAACGCCATCACAAGTTGATACCTATGAACGAAGAAGCCATCAAGAAGGGTATGGAGATCATTCAGAAAATGTAAACATGCAAAAAGAACATAAAGAAGGGCGTTTCTACAAAAGAAACGCCCTTTTATTATATCTTTGCAACCCATGAAGTATTGTCTATACATATTGCTCTTTCTGCTAAGTGCCGCAACAACTATGCAGGCACAACGCCCCGGAGGCAGCAGACCAGGACGAAGCAGCCGATCTACGTCCGGTCTTGCTACACCCCGAAAAGAGTTACCGGATAGTTTGCTTAAAGCAGACAGTTCCGCACTCAACTCCGCACGAATCAAAGCTTACCAGTTATCGGACAGGCTGAGTACCCCCTATCTCGTACCGATGGATACCAATCGGCTCAACTTCAGCAACAGTACGTTGATGGAAAGCAAATCACTAGCCATTGGCTACTTGGCTAATATCGGATCACCGGCGCAAACCCGTATTTTCTCCGAACGTCCGGAAGCGCGAGACTTTATCTTTTCTGATCCATACGATTACAACATTACCACGCCGGCGAATGCTCGTTTCTACGACAACAAGGTGCCTTACACACATATATTATATACCACCGGGGGAGGAAGCATCACAAAGGAGGAACAATTGAAAGGTACCCTTTCAATAAACTTCGGCAAAAAGGTAAATGTGGGTGGAGACTTGGATTATATTTATGGCCGCGGTCATTATAATAGTAATGGAAACAAGTTGCTTAGCTATCGTCTTTTTGGCAGCTTCCGTTCCGACCGATACGAACTACATGCCTACTTGAGCAACTACAACTTTATCAACTTCGAAAACGGAGGATTGACCAACGACCGCTACATCACCAATCCGGATGACTTTACAGATGGCACGCGCATTACCGACACCAAGGCATTCCCTGTACGTTTTACCCAAACATGGAATCGCGTGCGTGGCAAACAATATTACCTAACACATCGTTACAATCTCGGATTTAGCCGTACGCTAGACGAGACAAACGAGGACGGTACAGTAAAAGAACAGTTTATTCCAGTATCCAGCATTATCCACACAATGGAATACGAGGACAACCGCCGCCATTACCTCTCGCAAGATCCTGGAATCGATACCTGCTACGTGGCTAACTATGGCAATTATAAGATAGCAGAAGATCGTGCTTCGGCCTGGTATCTAAAGAATACGTTCGCCCTCTCCTTACGCGAAGGCTTTCAAGATTGGGTGAAATTTGGACTAGCAGCCTTTGTCAGTTTCGAAAAGCGCCGATTTAAAATGCCTGCTCCCATTCCCGGAGCTACTTATGGGCCAGAAGGCGTCTCTTACTTTCAACCTACAACGTTTAACTTTAATCCAAACGAAATATTTGATGAATTCTCTACCTATCTAGGTGCCGAGTTGTCGAAGCAGCAGGGAAGTATCCTAACCTATAACGCCCGCGGCGAACTCTGTTTGGTGGGTAGCGATTTGGGAGAATTCCGCATCAACGCTAATTTACAAACTCGCTTTCCACTCTTTAAAAAGGAGGCAACGATCAAAGCAATCGGCTACCTGAAAAACGTAACGCCTGCCTTCTTTCAACGGCACAACCATTCACGTTTCTTTTGGTGGGATACGAATTTAAAGAACACCCAGCAATTTTATGCCGGAGCAGAAATAAACTTGGAGTCAACTCATACCACACTATCTGCCGGAGTAGAAAGTGTGCAAAACTACGTTTACTTCAATCAAACCGGATTGCCTAGCCAATATGATGGTAACCTACAGATTGTCTCCGCCCGACTCAAACAAGACTTCCGTTATAAAGCGTTCGGCTGGGAAGGAGAAGCAATCTACCAATTGAGTAGTAATAAAGAAATATTACCACTGCCTCATATTAGTATATACACCAACCTATACTGCGCTTTTAAATTAGCAAAAGTGCTGACACTCCAGATTGGAGCCAATATGTACTACAACACAGCCTACAAAGCACCTTACTACGAGCCGGCCACCCAACAGTTCCAGCTACAAGACAAGGTTGACGTGGGTAACTATCCATTAATTAATGGTTACGTAAACTTCCACTTGAAACAGGCACGTTTCTTTGTAATGGCCTACAACTTGGGGGCAAAGTTTGTTGATCCCGAATACTTCTCGTTAGCACATTATCCCCTCAATCCGATGGTGCTCAAGATGGGTATTGCTGTAACGTTCAACAACTAAAAGAAGATTAGGAGAAGGATGATAAAGTCTCACAAAGTGCTTGTTATGTATATGGCATTGCTGCTTATAACAGCTACCACTATGTTTATGCTGCGACATAAGTTTAGGGATGAGAAGCTACCCCTGCGCGACTATGTAGAGATAAAGGAAGAGGGCATTCTGCGCATTGATACCGAATACAACCAATCCGGTTATTACGTTTCCGGAGATACTATTGAAGGCTTTCAATACGAACTTAGCCAAGCCATAGCCAGCCTGTCCGGATTGGAAGTGCAAACACATTTGGAGATGAGCCTAACGAATAGCTTCAACCAATTGTCTACCAATCAATGCGACATCATTGCTCGAAACATCCCCATTACTAGTGAGATTAAAGAGAATTACCTCTTTACCGATCCTGTCGTACTCAACAAACAAGTTTTAGTGCAACGCACGCAAGAGGCCAACAATAATCAAAAACCCATCCGCAACCAGTTGGATCTGGCACAGAAAACACTTTATATCCCCAAGGACTCCCCCGCCCTGCTACGCCTGCGCAACCTTGAGCATGAGATAGGAGATACGATCTATGTAATAGAAGATGAGTTATATTCCACCGAACAACTAATCATTATGGTAGCAAAAGGGGATATCGATTACGCCGTATGCGATCAGCAACTCGCGCGCCTTTCCTCCAAACAACTGCCGGAAATTGATCTTAAAACAGATATCAGCTTCACGCAGCTACAATCATGGGCAGTACGCAAAGATTGTCCCGTGTTACGGGATAGCCTAAACAGCTGGTTTCGTCAAATCCGCGAGAACGGCCTATACGATAAAATATACAAACGATACTACAAGTAAGCAGCGCATGAGTGGTGTGATAGTAAGTTTGCAATCAAAGCATCCATGGTTTGATTGCAAAGCATACATGGTTTGATTGCAAAGCATACATGCTTTATCATCAAACCATCTATACCTCGTAGTTGAATGATCTCGTCATAGTTGCCCCTCGCAAGGCGTCATTCATGCGAAGGAAGCACAAAGAAAAAGGTTGAACCTTGGCCTAATTCCGATTCGGCAGTAATATATCCGCCCATTTTAGTAACCAAGCCATTACATATAGCTAAGCCCAAGCCAATCCCCTCCATATAATCATTAATCTTCACGAAACGGGTAAACAAGGATTTTAGCTTATCATGAGCAATACCAATACCCGTATCACTCACATAGAACTTCAAACGCTGATCCGGTAACATCTCATACCCCATCACGATCTGCCCTTTCGATGTATTCTTAATCGAATTGTTCACCAAGTTATTAATCAATTGCATTAGCCGGATGCTATCCACACCAAAGATACAGGAATCTGCCCCCTTCTCCAACACCAACTCCACACCGTCAGGCATACGTAGACGGGCAGAAGCGTAGACGTTAAGCATCAATTCATTGATTTCAGCAGGTGCATAGTTAATCTGAATCATATCAGCTTCAATCTTGGAGAGATCCAAAATGTCATTAATAAGCTGCATTAAGAGGTTGTTGTTTATTTTTATAATCTCGTAATACGACAAACGCTCTTCGTCAGACTCGGCAAAAGCCATCAATTCCGAAAAGCCGGTAATTGCACTTAGAGGCGTACGTATCTCATGGCTCATATTTGCCAGATACTTAGATTTCATCTGATCTGCCTTCTCTGCTTTCATCTTGGCTGCGGACAAGCTAATCTCCTGTCCTTTACGAGCCTCTATGTTGATAGAACAACAGAGCAACAAGGTAGGCCGCCCCTCTTCATCACACTCTTGCACATTTGCCAAAAGCTCCCGCCAAAGATAATCATCGTCGCGACCAAATTTGGTACGCACTTCTATCTTGGCACGTTGTACCTCACCCAAACACATGGAACGAAACTTATCCATAAACGGATATACATCGGAAGGATACAAACTATGCAGGAAAGCATTCATTGAAATGACATTCAGTTCTTCATGCTCAGTACTCCATCCATTCACCTGCAAATAAGAATTATTAAAATCAGGAGCCTGCGTTGGATCAACAAAAACCAAGCAAGTGTCCACTCCACTCGCCTGCAAGGCCATCTTGCTTAACAGACGTGTACGCTTTAGCAGATTGTCTGTTTCCAACTTCTGCGTGATGTCACGCCAAAGAGTAAGGACTAACGGTCGGCCATCTTTCAATGACAGCGGAAACTTCGTCACTTCAATATCCATACTCTTGCCTAAAGTATTCTTTATTCGGCCACTATACTCCATCATCTTACCGGTCTCTACTAGCTGCTTATCCATTTCTCTACGTTTCTCGGCAGAGATCAAAGCACTATAATTGATAGTATCATCCGATTTGCCTTTGATATCATCAGAATAGACACCGGTCATCATCTCCATATAACGATTCCAATACAGATAGTTGAATTTGTTGTTAGCATCTTTTACACTGACCCCAATAGGCAGACAATCTATGATTGTATTGATCAGTTCTTGCTGATCGATGCCTCCGAAGGAAGAAACAATATTACGAATATACACCAACGCACTGTTGTTATCATAAGGAAACGCTTGTGCGTAATAATTGTAGGCTTCGTTCTTATAGTTCACATGAAAGTTGAAATCCACTGAAATTTGCTTTTTTATTGCTTGCTGAACAGATTCCTTACAAAAATCATATTCAGTGGATGGTTGTTTGTCAGAATAGATATCTCTCATACGTTTTCCATACACATCAGAAGACAATGAACAATGATACTCGTCCTTTGCAACAATTATCTCTAATAAATGGAGATCCTTATCAACTAAAATGATTGTACTAGGACTCCCATTAACGACCCTTTCAAGCTTAGATAATAAACTTAGTTGGTCTATATCTTCTTTTCCATCCATAACTAATCTATCAAATGGTTATACTTTGAATGCTAAAGGTATCTGTTATTTTTAAAAACAACAAGGAAAATACGCTGAATATTAAATAGTAGAAGAAAAAAAGACATTTAACCAATATGAGTTGCTCAGTAATATATGTATATTGGTAAATATTATATACCTTTACCGGGAATTTAATTACGTAAGATGAGATTTGACGAACTGAAACTTGAAGAGGCCGTTTTAGATGGGCTCGATGCGATGAACTTCTTGGAAACAACTCCCGTACAGGAGCTGACAATACCTGTCATCCTGGAAGGTAAAGATATTATTGCATGTGCACAAACCGGTACCGGAAAGACCGCGGCTTATGTATTGCCTGTAATTAACGAACTAAGTAAAGGGATACACCCGACTAATGCCATTAATGCCATCATTATGGCTCCTACACGCGAACTTGCACAGCAAATAGACCAACAGATTGAAGGCTTTACCTATTTCGTTCCTGTGTCGGCAGTTGCTGTTTACGGAGGTACAGACGGAATTGCTTGGGAGCAACAGAAGCGCGGAATGGAGATGGGGGCTGACATTGTCATTGCGACTCCCGGTCGTTTACTTTCCCACATCAAATTGGGTACGGTAGATTTGTCGCAGGTGTCGTTCTTTATATTGGACGAAGCAGACCGCATGCTGGACATGGGCTTTTTTGATGATATCATGCAGGTACAGAAACTACTGCCGCCCACTTGCCAAACCATAATGTTCTCTGCTACCATGCCACCTAAAATCCGTACGCTGGCAAAGACGATCCTAAAAGATCCTGTAGAGGTAAAGATAGCAATCTCCAAACCACCCGAATCTATTCTGCAAACAGCATATATCTGTTATGACATGCAGAAGATACACATCCTTGAAGATCTATTCAAGC
Organism: Tannerellaceae bacterium; assembly: GCA_036654795.1. GTDB lineage: Bacteria > Bacteroidota > Bacteroidia > Bacteroidales > Tannerellaceae > JAVVRI01. The sequence goes on along the minus strand of JAVVRI010000083.1, from coordinate 2,505 downwards.
AAAGCCGCCCACAACGTGTTATAATCTTCTCTTCATCCAAGATGAAGGTAAAAGAGTTAGCCACCACTCTGAAGCGCATGAAGTTCAACGTAGCAGCTATGCACTCTGACTTGGAGCAGAACCAACGCGAAGAGGTAATGAAAGAATTTAAGAACGGCCGCATCGACATACTGGTTGCCACCGACGTTGTGGCCAGAGGCATTGACATTAACGACATTAAGCTGATTATAAACTTCGATATACCGCATGATCCGGAAGATTATGTACACCGTATCGGACGTACAGCACGTGGCACAAATGGTGAGGGTTTAGCCATCACGTTTGTATCCATAGAAGAGCAATTTCAATTTAAGCGCATTGAAACCTTCTTGGATAAGGAGGTCTACAAAATACCAATCGACCCACGCTTTGGCGACAGTCCGCTCTATGAGCCTGAGAAGTACGCCAACATGCGCCGCGGTAGAGGTCGTCCACGTAAAGAAGACAGTCGCTCCTCAAGCAGCACCCGTCCGAGTGGTGGTAGTGAAGGAGATGTTGTACGTCATCGCGGACGTCCACGTAAGGACGCATAAACAGCACAAACCGCATAAAACAAGCGGATAATTATTGGAGAAGCCGATAGTTATCCGCTTGTTTTATGGATAACCATCGGCTGCTCTAATTCTTATTTGAGGCCGCGATTTATAAGTAGCGGATCGATGCCCGGCTCCTTGCCACGGAAGTTTACATACATATCCATAGCCTCGTCGATGCCACCAGGTGTAAGGATATTCTTGCGGAAACGGGTTGCTACCTCCTGATTGAAGATGTTCCCGGTCTCCTTATAGGCTTCGAAAGCATCAGCATCCAACACTTCTGCCCAGATATAGCTATAATAGCCAGCTGTATAGCCGCCACCCATTGTGTGGTTGAAGTATGTGGTACGATAGCGTGGCACTATTTGACTAAGCAGGCCGCGTTCCTTCAACACCTTCTCTTCAAACTGCACTACATCCAGATCAGCAGGAATTGTCTTTAAAACATGATAGTCCATATCCAGCAGTGAAGCTGCCAAAAACTCGGTTGTTGCAAAACCCTGCCCATATTTGCCACTCTTATCCAGCTTTTCAATCAATTCGGCGGGGATCACTTCGCTCGTCTTGTAATGCTTTGCATAGACCTTCAGCACTTCGGGTTCGAACACCCAATGTTCCATTACTTGAGATGGAAGTTCAACAAAGTCGCGCGGCACACTGGATACACCGGAATAATGCACATCCTTGAAAAGGTTATGCAGTCCGTGTCCAAATTCATGGAAAAGAGTACTCGCCTCGTCAGCACTCAATAGTGCTGGTTGTCCGGCAGCCGGCTGACTAAAATTACATGCAATCGTTACTATCGGCGCTAAGCGCTTTCCGTCCTTATAGCTCTGTGAACGATAGGCACCACACCAAGCACCGCCACGTTTGCTTGCGCGAGGAAAGAAGTCCATGTAAAGCACACCTAGGTGCTGGCCATTCTTATCTTTGCAATCGAACGCCTGAGCCTCCGGATATGGAAGCGGCAGATCTTTTACCGGTGTGAAGGTAATGCCATACAACTTGTTTGCCACATAGAAAGCACCTTCGCGCACATTATCCAACATCAGGTAAGGACGCACCTGGCTCTCATCCAGATTAAACTTTGCCTTCTTTGCCTTTTCGAAATAGTAGCGCCAATCCCATCCTTCTGCTTGAAAGCTACCGCCCTCCTTTTTTATCTCAACATTTATGTCGGCCAACTCCTCTTTTGCTTTTGCTAATGCAGGCGTCCAAACTTCGTTCAACAGCTTATACACGTTGTCCGCATTTTTCGCCATCCGGTCTTCCAACACAAAAGAGGCGTAGTTGGGATAGCCCATCAGCCGAGCCTTCTCCAGGCGCAAAGTGACTAGCTGTTTCACCACCTCTTTATTGTCGGCATCTCCACCATTGTTGCCGCGATTGATGTATCCTTTATAGATCTTCTCACGCAACGCCCGGTTGTCAGCATATTGCAAGAAGGGCATCACGCTCGGATTTTGCAAAGTAAAGAGCCACTTACCCTCCATGCCGGCTGCTTTAGCAGCTTCAGCTGCATTGGCAACTAGACTTTCAGGCAGACCGGAAAGATCCTCTGATTTTTCAAGAACCAATTGGAAAGCGTTTGTTTCTTTCAACATATTCTGTCCAAAGGTGAGCTGAAGCATGGACAGTTTGCTATTTAATTCACGTAGTTTGGTCTGGCTGGCAGCATCCAGATTAGCACCGCCGCGCACAAAGTCCTTGTAGGTTTCTGTTAGTAGTTTGAGCTTCTCCTTGTCGAGAGCAGACGTATCCGCACTCTCATAGACAGCCTTCACACGAGCAAAAAGCTGCGAATTGAGGCTAATATCATCATCGTGTTTAGACAATAACGGAGATAGTTCGCGGCTGAGCGCCTGCATCTCATCGTTCGTGTTGACGCTGTTCTGCCCATAGAAGACGGCGCTAACCCGACGCAGCACCT
>JAVVRI010000082.1:0-14073 GCA_036654795.1 Tannerellaceae bacterium | reverse complement strand
GGCTCAAATGCATAATGAGAGTAATGCTTTGAACGAACTATTGGCATCGAAAGTACTAAATAGTTCGGACGAATGACTTACAAGATTCAAACCATCTGTTTTTAAGCTTTAAACTTAATTTTGGTACGGTTGCCTTAACCGGATGCTTCGTGTTCAGAATATTATCGTTATCTTTGCGCCCTTGAATTGAAAAATGTTAGATGAGTAAAGATAACTATTTTGCCCGGTTGCTTTTGTTACTGTTGCTTACGATGGCATTCTGTTTCGTATTATACTTCTTGCCCGACCAATTGTTTGGATACAAGATCAAGAGGGTAGACTTGCTTTCGGATATTCGCGTCGAATCTGCATCGTCTCTTGATTCGCTCCGGTTACAGTTGCTGGCCGAAGCCGAAACATCCCTTGTCGACTCTGCCGCCTTGCGCGATTCGCTGGTACAAGCTCGTGGCATCGACTCTGTGTCTCTTGCCTTGCGCGACTCGCTCTATCGGGCGATGTATGCCGAACAAGGCGCCGATTCCCTTGGTACACGTATTGAAGACTATTCCCCCGGACATACGGGGTTGAAGCGGTTTTTCGCGGCACTGAATGCAGTTCAGACCTTGAAGCGCCCCGTTCGAGTGGCTTTTCTGGGCGATTCGTTTATTGAAGGGGATATTCTGGTGGCTGACTTTCGCGCCGGAATGCAGAAGCAGTTTGGTGGACGTGGGGTTGGTTTTGTGCCGATTGCCTCTGCCGCTTCGCAGTTTCGCACAACGATAGAGCAGCGTTCGCAAGGATGGACCATCCATTCCATGTTGACGGACAGAACGCATCTCTATACCCTTCCCGGCATGCTGTTTGAGGCTGCACAGGAGCGGGCAACGGTGAACTTTAAGAACGTAAATCGTTATCCCCGCTTGCAGACCGTTTCCTCTCTGAAGTTTCTCTACACCAACAATAAGGAGACAAGTTTGCACTTGAACTATAACGGTCTGCCGGACACTGTCATCCATGCGCTTCCCGCCACTACAACGATTACGCAGTTCGAACAGAACGGCTCCTTTACAGAGGGCTCGCTGACTTTTACCCAAGCCAAAGGGTTTCAGGCATTGGGCGTTGCTTTGGAGGATAACAGTGGGGTGGTGATAGATAACTTCTCGATACGTGGTAATTCGGGATTGATGATGGAGCGGCTTAGCCAGCCGGATTGCGAAGCGCTGGGGCGGATTCGTCCTTACGACCTGATCATTCTGCAATATGGTCTCAATGTGGTTAGCGACAGCGTCCTGCAATACAACTGGTATCGCGAACGAATGGTACGGGTTGTGCAGCACGTGCAGCGCTGCTTTCCGATGGCGGACATCTTGCTGCTGGGTGTGTCTGATCGTAGCCATCAAGATGAGGGCGAGTTCGAGACGATGCCTGCCGTACTGGCCTTGCTCCACGCTCAACGCCAATCGGCTCGGCAAGTCGGCATTCCCTTCTGGAATGTATTCGGAGCGATGGGCGGAGAGAACAGCATGGTACGTTTTGTCGCGAACAATTGGGCAAGCAAAGATTATACACATTTGAGCTTTCGGGGCGGACGTGAGGTTGCGGCAGCTTTGCTCAAAGCAATATTATTAGAAAAAGAATTCTATGACAAAGCGGAAAAAGCGGTTTATTGATTGGTTGCGCATGGCGCTGACGGTGAGCCTGACGGTTCTGCTGGTCAGTATTCATTTTGCTGCCCGAAAGGAACAGTCGGCAACGGTGTGTACGGACGAAGATCTATCTGCTGAACGCATTTGGCCGGCAGATACGGCTTGCTGCTCGTTGCCTTTTGCGATTGATTCGCTTTGTGTTGCGACCGACGGGGCACAGTCCTTAGCGCCCTTTTTTGCTGCGCTCGATTCGCTTCGTGCCGGAAAAGATACGGTGATCAGCATCGTTCACTTGGGCGATTCGCATATACAGGCCGGACATTATAGCGGTCGCATTATGCGCTTGCTGCATGAGCAGTTCGGTTCGGCCGGACGTGGCTGGCTCTCCCCGCACAAATTGGGTAGAAGTAATGAGCCGGACGATTACATGATCGCTTCTTCTGCCAAAGGATGGATTGCTGGTCGTTGCATACAAAGAGTGCAGAAATGCCCTATCGGTCCGGGCGGTATTGGTCTTCAGACGGCTTCTCCCGTTGTCAATCTTGATCTAACGATTACTCCCCGAAATGGAGCTGGTTATTCTTTTAACCAAGCGGTGCTTTATCGCAGTTCTACATCTATGCCTCTGCTTCCCGCAGGCGTAAACAAACAGCAGGTGCATCTGTTTCGGGCACAGTCTGCCGTAGTGCCGGGATTGCTTACCGACACTTTCCGCATCGATTACCGTACGGATAGCTTGCAACTACATAGTACTCGCCGCAAAGCGGGTACCGACTCCCTGCTTCCTTCTACTGCTTTTACGAACCGTTACTACGGATTTAGCCTGACGAATGGGCAGCCGGGAATCCTCTATCACTCAGTTGCTGTAAATGGGGCGATGTTTGTGAATTATACAGACGAAGCCTATGTGCGCCAATTGGCGTTGCTAAAACCATCGCTCCTTATTATCTCTTTAGGAACGAACGAAACCTTCGGTCGGCGTTTTAGCGCGGTCGAGTTCTCTGGTCAGATACGTGCTTTTCTAACACTCGTGAAGCGGGAGATGCCGCATACTGCGCTCATGCTGACCACACCTCCGGAGTGTTATAAGCGTATCTACGTCCGTAAGAAGCGTACTTATGTGCGCAATGAAAACATACAATGCGCCGCCAGAGCCATTACCGAGTTGGCTGCGCGGGACGGCATTGCTTGTTGGGATCTGTTTACTGCTACTGGTGGGGTAAATTCCTGCAAAAAGTGGTACGCAGCCCAGTTGATGGCTAGAGACCGGGTACATTTCTCGAAAGAGGGTTATCAGGAACAGGGCGTATTGCTCTATCGGGCGCTGATGCGGTTGAAAGAAAAGAAGATGAGTTTACCTAACGAAGCCTATTAAATGATGTATAACACGATAGAACATTTTACCAATATACTAGTCAACACACAAGTTGCTGCCCCCTCTTCGTGGGAATGGCCGTTCTCGCTCAGCAAGCTGGGAGAGGTGTTTGTTTATCATCAGAACGCACCGATTCTCTTTAGTAGCGGGCTGTTCTTTTTCCTATTCATCGGCTTTCTGATGATCTATATGTCGTTAAGAAAACATACGTTGGCACGGATTGTGTATATTACGTTGTTTTCGCTTTACTTCTACTATAAAAGTAGCGGAGTTTGGTTTCTGCTGTTGTTGTTTACGGCAACGTCCGATTACTGCATCGCGCAGGGCATCAATCGTAGTTACACGCTGGTTGGGCGTAAGTTGCTTGTCCTGCTAAGCCTATGCGTCAACTTGGGAATGCTTGGTTACTTCAAGTACTTTAACTTTGTGCTCGACCTTTTTTCCTCCCTTTCTCGTGAGCTGGGCTATCAGTTGGGAAATACAAGTATGCAGAGCGTTACCTATCAGCCGATGGATATCTTTCTTCCGGTAGGCATCTCATTCTTTACCTTTCAGAGTCTTAGCTATGTGATTGATGTCTATCGCCGGCGAATCACACCGCTTAAACGTTGGGTCGATTATGTATTTTACGTCTCTTTCTTTCCGCAATTAGTGGCGGGGCCGATTGTTCGTGCGCGCGACTTCATTCCGCAGATGTATAAAACACCTATCGTAACGCGCGAGCAGTTTGGCGAAGGTCTGTTTTTGGTGCTTTGCGGGCTGTTTAAAAAGTCGGTTATTTCGGATTATATCAGTCTCAATTTTGTAGACCGTATCTTCGATGCGCCGCTACTTTATACAGGTGTGGAGAATCTGATGGGGGTTTATGGCTATGCGTTGCAGATCTATTGTGACTTCTCTGGCTATTCGGATATGGCGATAGGCATAGCGCTCTTGTTGGGTTTCCGGTTCAATATCAACTTCGATTCCCCTTATCAGTCGGCATCGATTACGGAGTTTTGGCGGCGTTGGCACATCTCGCTCTCCTCATGGTTGAAGGACTATCTTTATATTTCGCTCGGTGGAAATCGGAAGGGGAAGGTGCGTACGTATATCAATTTGTTTATTACCATGTTGCTGGGTGGCTTGTGGCATGGAGCATCGGTGAGTTTTATTCTTTGGGGCGCAATTCATGGTTTAGCGCTAGCGGCACATAAATTCATAATGGGGCACTTTGCTTCATTCAAGCAACAAGGGCAGGAGATGAACCTTTGGCGACGTGTGGGCGGCGTATTGCTAACTTTTCATCTCGTCTGTTTTGGATGGATATTCTTTCGTGCAGACTCAATAGAGACGGTAGGGGAGGTGCTCAAGCAGATCTTTACGAATTTTCATCCGGAAGTATTCTTGCAATTTGTCACAGGATATAAAGGCGTGTTTACCTTGATGGTGATTGGCTACACCCTCCACTTTATGCCTAGACGTATGGAGGATGTGATGCAGGGGCTTGTTACTCGCTCGCCACTACTCGTTCAAGCATTACTACTTGCGATAGGTGTTTTTATCGTAGTACAGTTTAAGAGTGCCGGGGTGCAGCCTTTTATCTACTTCCAGTTTTAATGCTTCTCTTCGTCGTTTATATTCATGGAGAAGAAGAAGGTTGTCCCTTTGTCTTCTTCCGACTCGAACCAGAGCTTTCCACCGTGTAGCTCGACAAAGTCCTTACAGAGCATTAAGCCTAAGCCGGAGCCCTTCTCGTTGTTTGTTCCGTATGTGGTAAAGTGAGTGTTTTGGTTGAGCAGTTTGCACTGATCTTCTTTCTTTATTCCCTTACCGCAGTCTTTTACGCTGACAATAAAACTATCGGCTTCTGTCCGTGATGCAACGCTGATTGAACCTTCCTTGAAGCTAAATTTGATTGCGTTCGAGATCAGATTACGTATGATTGTCTTCAGCATTTCAATATCCACCGTAGCTGTCAACTCTTTATTCATATTGTCAAGCGAGATGGTCAGTCCTTTTTGCGAAGCCATTGGCATGTATATCTCAGCCGTGCTGCAAATAATGCTATTGACATCGATTTGCTGTTTATAGACTTGCTGTTTGTTCAGTCGGTTCTTTGCCCATTTAAGCAGATTGTCAAGTAAGAGGAAGATCTCTTCAGAGGTCTTATTCATCATTTTCAACATCTGGTAGGTTTCGTCTCCTACCTTATCTTTGTCTACCATCATCAGGATGGCGTTGTTCATCATTTTAAGTGAACCAAGCGGGGAACGGAGATCGTGGGCGATCACGGAATAGAGTGTGTCGCGTGATTCAATTGTGTTCTCCAGTTCTTGTTTGATCTGGTTGATGCTGTATAGCTCATATCGATGAGCGATGCGCTTAACCAATTCTTCTCGTTGAAACGGTTTGGTTACGTATTCTGTGGCACCTAGTTGGTATCCTTTTACAATACTTTGCATGTCGCTTAGTGCAGACATGATAATTACCGGTATGTTATTGGTGTCCGGATTGCTTTTCAGGTGTTGTAATACTTCGTATCCATCCATTTCCGGCATCATAATGTCAAGTAGAATTAGATTGGGATGCTTTTCTTGGGCAATGCGTATAGCCTTTGCGCCACTATCGGTAGAAAGGAGCGTATATCCCTCTTTCTTGAGTATAGCATGTACAAGCATGACGTTGGTCGGAACGTCATCTACAATTAATACTGAGTATTCTGATGCAAGATTATTCATACTTTATAGTTTACCTTGATATTCATTCGTATTTTACCTGCAAATATATTAATTAAGTTGCATTGTTTAGCTTATTTCTCACTAAATTGAATGTGTTTAATCCGTATTTAAGCTCTTTTTGCCTTATCCCATGCTCCGTTACCTTTATTTGCCGCTATATATAGAACTCCCCGCATCACATTTATGTTCATGAACATAAAATAATAGGGTACGAAAAGGAGTTTGTTATGTATTTGTCGCTGTTCCATTTTGTATCCTATCCAAGCTATCAGATAGAAAAGTATTTGTAAAACAAGTAATATCGAATAGAATGCTTGGCCGGAGATGAAAGCTAAAACAAGATTTGAACGTAACTTTGGCCTTCCCCGTTTTTCGCCTCTCTTCCTTGGGTGCATCTTCCGGTAGTACGCCCTTGCCTTCTTCCGGCTTGCCTTCTTCCGGTTGAATTCACGTTCTTCTTTTCTCGTCTCTGTACCAGCCTTGCGCTTGAAGCGCATGCGCATCTCGTCCAATCCGTCACAGAGACGTTTGATCATATGAAAGCAGTCTATGACGATAGATGCGTTGGGAAATGCTTCTTTGACTATGGCGTACATTGAATCAGAGAAGTCCATCGTGACCTCCTTCACTGCTTTGCGCTGCGTAAGGATGATTAATACAAAATCTCTTTGCAGAAATCGGAAATAGCTTTATCAACCTCCGGACGAATTTGAGAAAGTATATTTTCCCACTCTTTCTGAGTTCCGTCACAATTGTCTGAAACTACTTTTATACAATAAAACGGAAGCTTACTTTCTGATGCTACACTGGCTATTGCATAAGCCTCCATCTCGAAAAGACAATTGTAGTCTTTGAATTTTTGATAAAATGGAGAAGAGGTATTAATAAACTGGTCGCTTGACAATACAAAATCGGCTTGCAGGGCATTTTTATAGAAGCTGAGTGATAATATACCGTTCGTGTAAGCCGAGGTATGGTCTTTAAAGCCCTCTTCAATAAATATATCCCCTTGATAAATTTTCTTTGGTATGACCAAAGAGCCTACCGGATAGTTTGGCGAGCCGCATGTCCCAATATTCAAAATAATATAGTTGATATTATATTCTTTTTGAGATTGGAGGTAGTTGCTCACCGTCAATGCTGCATTTAGCTTTCCTATACCGGTATATATCACCTCAACCCTGTCATCTGCCGGCACATAATCACTCTCACCCTCGTGAGCGATTACTACAAGTACTTTAGTTTGTGCTATAGGTATATCTGCGTCCTTTGAGCAACCAAACAGGGTCAAACACAATAGCAGTATCGTTAGTCTTTTTGTTCCTCGGAGTAAAAATGAGTTCTTCATACGAATCGATAGTTAAATATAGATTGTTTATTTTATTCTTTTTGCCTTATCCCATGCTCCGTTACCTTTATTTGCCGCTATATATAGAACTCCCCGCATCACATTTATGTTCATGAACATAAAATAATAGGGTACGAAAAGGAGTTTGTTATGTATTTGTCGCTGTTCCATTTTGTATCCTATCCAAGCTATCAGATAGAAAAGTATTTGTAAAACAAGTAATATCGAATAGAATGCTTGGCCGGAGATGAAAGCTAAAACAAGATTTATAGGTAGAAGTAAAAATAGGAGCACAGGTGTAATTGTCCATCGTAATACACGGTGGCTGATGTACTGAAAACTTAATGTTCCATATCGGAAGAGGTTAAGCAGACTGCGCAGACGCCAAATGGATTGTAATCCACCGGCAGCAATACGTACTTTCCTCTTTTCTTCTTCTTGCATGTTTAATGAGGCTGTTTCGATGGCGTACGCTTTTTTGCAATAGGCTATTTTGTATCCTTTCATTGCAATCCGGAGAGAAAGTATAAAATCGTCGAGCAACGTGTCGGCAGGCATTTGCTCAAACAGCTGGCTACGTATGGCGAATAGTTCGCCTGCAGCACCCACGGCGGAGTAGAGGCGATAGTCCAAAGCTTTTAGCGCCGACTCATATTTCCAGTAGATGCCTTCACCACCCGTAGCGGACTCTTTCTCCTTCTGCATGATTCGCTTTTCTCCGGCCACGCAACCTACTTTCTCATTTGTAAATTGGCTTACAATTTCTGTTATCGCCTCTTTGTTGAGCATGGTGTTGGCATCGGTAAATACAACGATGGGCGTAGATATATACTGCATACCTCGGTTCAATGCCGCTGTTTTGCCGCTTCGCTTAGGTTCAAACAATACGGTCACGTCGGGGTAGGATGCTAATAATTGATTTGTACGGTCGGTTGTACCATCCGTTACCCAGACAATTTTTAATTTATCATTTGGGTAGGAGAGTTGCCGGCAATTTTCCATTTTCTCTTCCACTACGTCTTCTTCATTATAGGCAGCAATGAATAGCGTAACATCCGGCAGTACTTCCGGCAAAGATGCTGGCACATGCTTAACGAATGCTTCTTTTACTTTTACCAATACATATAATATCAGTCCATAACCGATATAGGTGTAAAACACAATGCCGAGGCTTACTATAAAGATAAGTTCAATAACTTGGAATGCTAATGCTGTCATACTTTTAATGATTAACAAATCGTGGGCTTTTTTAGCTAAAAGATATTGTTGTGCAAAGTAAATTAATTCCTGCCATTACTACAATTTTTTTTTCATTTATTTATGATAATGAAGGGATGTTGCAAATATTCGGTTGGAATCCTTTCCTGTAAAGGATATTTTGCTAAATTCGCCATCAGTAATAACAACAGCAACAACAATAGTAATAATAATCTTAAATGATAGTCCTATATATAGCAGAGTTTCTCCTGTTTATTGTGTTTACTATAAACATACTTTACCTGGTCGTTTTTAGTATTGCTTCTCATATTCGCAAAGAAAAGACTTTTTCGGTTGCTACGAGCTGCAAACGTATGGTAATCCTTATTCCTGCTTATAAGGAAGACCGGGTAATACAGGAATGTGTAAATTCATGTATCAATCAGTCCTATCCCCATACGTATTTCGATGTGGTTGTGATTTCCGATCAGATGAAAGCAGAAACCCTTCAGTCGTTGTTTCTGCTTCCCGTACGTGTTATACAGGTCAAATTTGAGAATAGTACCAAAGCGAAAGCGCTGAACTTTGCTATGGGGCAAATAGAAGATCCGTATGACATAGCTTTGGTGTTGGATGCTGATAACACAATAGCACCGGACTTTTTGACGCAAGTGAACAATCAGTTTGCCGTGCCCGGAGTGCAGATCGTGCAGGCTCATCGTACGGCTAAAAATTTGAATACAAACTTGGCTTTGCTTGATGCTGTCAGCGAAGAGATCAATAATAGCATCTTCCGTCAGGGACATGTTAATCTGGGACTATCTGCCGCTTTGATCGGTTCCGGTATGGCGTTCAGTTATGGCTTGTTTAAAGAGGTGATGGGTACAATCAATGCCATTGGAGGATTTGATCGGGCGTTGGAGCTTGTTCTGTTAAAGGACAGAAAGCGGATATTCTATTTGCCGGATGCTTATGTGTTGGACGAGAAGGTGCAATATCACCAGGAGTTTTCCCTTCAACGTCGTCGTTGGTTGTCAGCCCAGCTACATTATATGTGTGCTCACATAAAAGAAGTGCCGGGAGCTATTCGGGAACGAAACTGTGACTTTTGCGATAAGATGTTTCAGCAAATGAGCATACCTCGTCTGCTCCTGCTTGGTTTCAACGGGCTGTTTGCTGTTTTGCTTACGTGCTTTGCCGATGGATTGGCGGTTAAATGGTGGATGCTTTTTGTGTTGCTGATCGGTTCTCTTTTTCTGTCAATACCACGCCGGTTACTTACGAAGCAGTTGCTTTTCGCCCTTATGGAATTGCCTTATTCTTTCTTTCTGATGGCAATGACCGTCTTTCGCCTCAAAGGAGCTAATAAGAAGTTTATACACACTACGCACGGCGTATCTCCAAATTAAGGAATAATATAATTTATTAAATACTCATTAAATGCTCTTTTGTAAAACTTTTAAAGGAATACAATGAAACAAATATTAGTGACCGGCGGTGCCGGATTTGTTGGTTCGCATTTATGCGAACGTCTCTTGAAAGAAGGCAACAACGTTATTTGCCTGGACAACTTCTTTACGGGACAAAGGCAAAACATTATTCATCTGCTCAAAAATCCTTATTTTGAACTCGTTCGTCATGATGTTACCATGCCTTATTATGTTGAAGTGGACGAAGTCTATAATTTAGCCTGTCCGGCTTCCCCGGTTCATTATCAATTTGATCCGGTCAGTACCGTCAAAACCTCTGTACTTGGAGCTATTCAGATGTTGGGCTTGGCTAAACGTGTTCATGCACGTATCTTGCAGGCTTCTACCAGCGAAGTGTATGGAGATCCGACGGTGCATCCTCAGGTGGAAAGCTATTGGGGAAACGTCAATACGATCGGACTTCGTTCTTGTTATGATGAAGGCAAACGTTGTGCCGAGACGCTATTTATGGATTATTATCGTCAGAATCAAGTGGATGTAAAGATTGTCCGTATCTTTAATACGTATGGAGCCAATATGCGTCCGGATGATGGACGCGTTGTCTCCAACTTTATTGTACAAGCTTTGCGAGGGGAGGATCTTACTATTTTTGGAGATGGCACGCAGACACGCAGTTTTCAATATGTAGATGATTTAATAGAAGGTATGATCCGAATGATGGCAGCGGACAACTTTACCGGTCCGGTCAATTTGGGTAATCCGGGTGAGTTCACGATGCTGCAACTGGCAGAAATGATTATTCGCTTGACAGGCACTACGTCTAAAATAATATTCAAACCATTACCGGCCGACGACCCTAAACAGCGCAAGCCGGACATCTCGTTGGCGAAAGAGAAGTTGAACGGTTGGGAACCGAAAATAACTTTGGAGGAAGGTTTGATCTCCACGATCGATTATTTCCGAAATCTTGATAGTTTTGTATAATAAATAGTTTACGTGTAATTAATTAAGCCATTATGGAAAATAGGCCTTGGTTTATCAGTCGTTTGGATAAAGAATTACCTTATCCTGCTGTTTCAGACGGAATATTGTGGGAGGGCATCCTTTGTAATGAACCGACTGCTCAATATGCTACACCAGTGGTCAAGGTAGCTTGTTGGGGCATTCTTTATAATAAAAAAGAGTTAGGTTATGACTCGGCTGTGAATGATGCCGAAGTGATAGCCCGTTTATACGAGCAAGGTGGCGCGAGTTTGTTGAATCGCTTGGACGGCTCGTTTACTTTTATCCTGATGATGGCAGACCGGATGCTGGTTGTGCGTGACCATCACGGAACGAATCTTCCTGTCTATTACAATAAGAAATACATAGCCTCCTCGCTTTCTTTGCTTCGACAGACCGAAGGATGCTCTACGGAGCCCGACTACCAATCTTTGAGCGCCTTTCTTTCGATCGGATATATTGCCACCCCCTCCTCCTCCTTTAAAGACATTTACAAATTAGGAGCCGGCGAAATACTTTCTTTCCGCAAAGCAAGTCAGGAACGAAAGAGATTGTTCGACATCTCTACGGTTGTTCCGGCAGAAGGAGAACGAGACTTGGAAGCTCTGTCCGAACAATACGGACAGTTGCATGCGGCCGCTATCCGACGTCGGATTGGGAGCAGCCAAAACGTCGGCATCCTGCTAAGCGGTGGATACGACTCCGGTTGCAACCTGGCGGCTCTACGTAAAATATATACCGGAGATATTCATTCTTTTTCAATTGGCTTTAAGGGGGATGACTGGACGGAGCTGCCCTTGGCTCGCCTCATGTCCGACACCTTCCATACGCATCATCAGGAGTACGAGATAGATGGATCGGAGATAACCGCCTTGCCGGAGATAGTCAATCAGTTGGGTGATCCTTTTGTTGAAGGAGGGTTGATGGTCAATTATGCTGCTATGCGGATGATCGGAAGCCAGAAGCCGGATGTCATTTTAGGTGGCGACGGCAGCGATCAATACTTCGGCACCTCTGGTCGCGAAGTTGCCTTGCATTACTTGGTTGCTCATTACGGCTTAAAACCTGTGTTTCAATTACTGCATAGCGCCTTGAACCATTCGCTTTTTGAAAAAGACAATGCCTTTTATCGGCTTCGCTTCCATCTGGATAAGATGTTGGGCATATTGCGCGGAGATTTGTTTGGCTTTCCGGAGTTCCTTTTGCAAGGCATGGTGCAGGATAAAAGCAGCCTGCCTCTTTTTGTTACGCCCCGTCCGGACACTCGCAGCTTTGCGCATCTTTATACGCAACACGCCTACACGTGCGATTTGGATAAGACGATCAATCAGGTTATTTTGTTTAAAGCTTCCCGCATGGCGGAAATGTTCGACAATAAAATGGCTTTCCCTTATATGGACTCTACGCTCTACGAATTCCTTCTGAAACTTCCGGTTGCCTATAAATGCACAGGAAACAGTGCGAAAGAGATTGCCCGCGGGCAAAGCGTCGCCAAGTTTCTGTTGAAATATCACTACAAGCCGATGTTGCCTGAGGAGATCACCTGCAAGAAAAAGCAAGGCGGTTTTGCACCTATGCCTCTTTTCTTCAAAGATAACAAACAGCGTGCACGCATGGCGGACTTCCTGCTCAGTTCGTCCATCACCGACGACTATCTGAATCGGAAATCATTGGAGTCATTCATCCGTTCTTATGACCGGGAAGTGAACCAGTCGGGCAATTGGTTCTGGTATAAGCAAAACAAAGCCATTCAATACTTCAATTTACTGACGTTGGCCGTTTGGTGGGAGCAGACGGTAAAGGGTAAAACAACCGTAGCGCTATGACATCCATCAAGCAACAAGCCGCCACGAGTGTACTTTGGAGCGCTATCGAGCGCTTTTCCGTGCAAGGCATACAATTTGTGCTGAGTATTGTTATTGCCCGCTTGCTGCTGCCCGCCGATTATGGGCTGATCGCAATGCTTAGCATCTTTATGGCATTGGCTCAAAGCTTTATTGACGGAGGCTTTGCCAATGCTTTAGTTCAAAAGAAGGATAGGACGGAGGTGGACTATAGTACGGTGTTCTATTTCAATATCGCTGTCTCGTTCGTGATTTATCTGTTGCTTTATCTGAGCGCGCCATGGATCGCTTCCTTCTATGAAGAAGAGCAACTGTCGCTTATTACCCGTGTCGTTGGGATTACGCTGATCATTAATTCATTTGGCATTGTGCAACAGGCAAAGCTGACGATTGCTCTCGACTTTAAGCGGCAGGCCATTGCGTCGCTACTTGCCGTGCTCATAAGCGGCGTTGTCGGGTTGTGGATGGCCTTCTCAGGCTATGGTGTATGGACGCTGGTCTATCAATCGTTGCTTAATAATATGCTGCGTGTCGTGTTGACCTGGTTCTTTTCGGGTTGGTGGCCGCGTTTGAGTTTCTCTGTTTCGTCATTCAAAGTTTTATTCTCTTTTGGTTCCAAACTGCTGTTGTCTTCGTTGCTGCATACCCTATATACGAATCTCTACACCTTAGTTATTGGCAAACGTTTTGCCGCCGTGGAGCTGGGCTATTACAACCGCGCTTTTACGTTGGCACAATTTCCTTCCACGAATTTCACAAACGTAATTGTGCGGGCTGTCTATCCCATTCAGTGTCGTCTGCAAGATGACAACGAGCAGTTGTGTAGCATCTTTCTGAAATATATGCGACTGGCTTGTTATCTTATTTTTCCGGTTATGATTGGTCTTTGTGCGCTGGCGGAGCCACTCGTTCGCCTATTGCTGACAGAGAAGTGGTTGCCCGCCGTGCCTCTTCTCCAGATACTTTGTATCGCCTACATGTGGGATCCTATTATGAAAATAAATCATAACATGCTGAATGTGAAAGGACGGTCGGACTACTTCCTCTATGCCGAGATTATTAAAAAGGCAGTCGCCCTGTTGATCCTTTTTGCCACGATTCCTTTCGGGGTGAAAGTGATGTGTCTGGGGTTGGTGCTTTATGCTTTTGCCGACATGATCGTCATCATATACTATACGCGAAAGCTGACTAACATCGGTTGGCTTAGGCAATTGAGGGAGCTTACTCCGGTTCTTGTTCTCTCCTTCTCGATGGGTGTCCTTGTTTACGGTGTTTCTCTTTTATCGATACGTCCAGCCATTCAACTAACGATCGGAGCGCTTGTTGGCGTAAGTTACTATCTCGTCGTTTCTTATCTGTTCCGATACCGAGAGTTCACCCAGTTGCGTTCGCTGATTCATTGATCATAAATGGTCTTTACATAGGGCTTATCTGTTTGCTTTTTACTACATTTGTAGCATTGTTAAATACAGGATTGTTATGGATAGGAAAAAGTTACCCATTGGGATAAGTGATTATAAAGAGCTCATCAG